>NZ_CAXUBY010000028.1:0-39892 GCF_964249515.1 Eubacterium sp. 3_1_31 | reverse complement strand
ACCATTTTCCTTATCATCTTTTCTGTATATATTAAAAAGACCATCAACTAACTCATTTGAGTTTGTCGACAGTCTGAAAGCTCTTTAGAGCTTTTTTATTTGATGTCATTTGCATTAAAATAAATAGCAACGAAATCATCGCGTTTTATATTTTTAAGATGTATTGATGTTACCGTAGGATGTTATAAACATCCTGAGGATCGTATAAACAATACGTATAGGGTAGTTCTTCTTCACTGACAACTCCCCATTTTGCCCATGCAAAATCAACTCCGGCAGCTTTCGCACAAAGGGCATCGTTGATAGAATCGCCAATGAATAGTAATTCTTGCGCAGTCAAATTTGTTTGTTCCATAATGTAATATAAAACATCCGGTGCCGGTTTTGTATGCTTTACCACATCCTGCGTACCAATACTAGAAAAGGCTGAAAAGATATCTGCATCAAACATAGATTGCAATTCTAAAAAAGCCGTTGTATTTCGCGAAGTGGCTATTCCTAATGCAATCCCATCATTCAGTAGTTGTCGTAAAAGTTCTTGAATACCTTCAAAGATATGCGTATGTGAAGAAAAATCTCCACACTTTCCAAAGCATAGTTCTTCAAATTGCCGTTTACAGCTTTTCGGTATCTGTAAATAGGCCAGATTTTCCTCATCACTCATATAATAACAAGGAATAAAAAACGCGTAAGGCTGCTTCTTACGTTGGGGAAACATGGAGCCATATCCCTTTTGTATCATCGCAATCATAGCGGAAGAATCAAGTAACGTACCATCACAATCAAAGACAATCATTTTATACATGTTATCACCTCATAAATAAGAGTGGCAGTATTGCTGTAACGCCTTCACAACGCGGCATTCGTCCTCAACACAAATTTCAAATAGGATTTCTTCATCTTTATGAATACTAAGTTCCATTATTTCTACCATTCTTTTCGCATTCGCACATCGATTTTGGCAATATAGTTTTATATCACTTTGATACATTCTGGCAAATTGTGCTAATGCTGAAGCTGGCCTGGCATGAATGCCCATCATCTTTTTTACTTTATATGTTAATTTCTGCATAGTTTCTCCTAATCTTATCGCTTTGATAAAAAAGATGCTGATATGATTATTGAAACACTTCTTTCACATCAGCATCCTTTGTATAATTATAACTTAATCATCATGTGTATTAAAGTAACCTGTTTCAGGTAATGGCCCAATCGTCTTAATATTGATACCATAGTCATAGGCAAGCCGCGCTGCTAAAATTTCTACTACCGGCGCATATTGTAAGAATACAAATGGTGTTTTTAAAGGTTCAAAAGCCAAATCACATGGATGTTTGCTGTCATTGCCAATTACGAAGGCATCGCCTACTTTGTCACGGACATAACGAATCAAACCTTTGGTAATATTTTCATTGTGGCCATCATCGAAAATGATGACTGCATGACGATTTGTATACCCCATGGTAGGTCCATGCATACCATCATCCATATCATAACCAACACATAAGAATCTTCTGGCAATCTCCAAAACCTTTAAAGCGCCTTCCAATGCTGTACCATATAATGTACCGGCACCATAAATAACAAATCCATCCTTATTCATCAGTTTCCATTTATTTCGATCAAACCATTCCATTGTTTTGTCACAGATTTCATGATGCATATCAGCCGCTTTTTGAGCATCTTCCAGATATTTTGCATACTCTGTTTCACTTAATGCCTGGCGCTTTAAGCCGATTTCCATGGCAATGATCATATGCGTAAATACAGACATACAGTAACCGATCGTTCGACAGCCAAATTCCTCATTATCTGTTTCCATCAGAACATGGCAGCCACTTTCTTTTGCCAAAGGTGTTTCGGCACTTTCTGTAATTGCTACTGTCGCATAACCAAGTTCTTTCATTTTACGCTGTGCGATATTTACCAAAGTAGAAGTACCACTTTGCGATGTGAAGATGTATAAACCATTTGGATTAAATACTCGTTTGGCTAAAAAGATGTTGGGCAATATTGCTGTAGAGGCAATGCCACTTGCAGTTTCCACAAACTCCTTAGAAGTTTGACAGGATGTATGGCTGGTTCCAGAGCCGATTAAGATAATTTCATTTATGGTGGATAAGCGATCACCTAAATAATCAAACATATCTTTTGTTAATGCTTTCCTTTCCTCTAAAACTTTACGTACGGGATTAGGAACACGACGAATTGTATCAATAAGATTCATTAGCTACTCCTCCTTTTGCTATTTCAGCACAATATTTTTAAAAGATACCAATATATTTTCCGACGATGCCAAGCACCATAATGATGGCAATCAATGTTGTCGGTTTGATGTTCTTGTTTAAGAGCTTAAAACAAGCAAGGGTCAATAATAGTGGCAATAAACAAGGGAAAATGGTATCAATCATTTCCTGTATCTTTAATTCACTGCCATTCATGGTAAATACATAACCGATCTGTACGGAAACCATTGTCGCTGTCATTGCTCCTACGGTCATAAGTCCGACAATGCTGGCAGCTTTGGTGATAAAGCTCATAATACCACTTTCTTCAGCCTGCAACATAAATTTAGACCCCATCTTAAAGCCGACATAAGGCAATAAGATACGACATGGTTCTGCCAATAGATTAAATAAGACTAAGAATACAATGGGCCCCAGAATATTGCCATCCTTGGCAAGACTTAAGCCGATTCCCATGGTAATCACACGCCATGTACTTTGAAAAATAGAATCTCCGATGCCGGCAAATGGTCCCATTAAGGATGTACGCACAGCTGCAATTGAAGCTTTATCAAACTCCTTATCCTTTGCTGCCTGCATTTCCATAGCCGTATTTAGTCCTGTGATGAACCCACCGACAACCGGGTTTGTATTAAAGAGTTCATAATGTCGTTTATAGCCTGCAATACGTTCTTCCTCAGTATCGTACATCTTATTGATGACAGGAATCATGGTCCATAAATATCCCATAGCCTGAAATTTTTCCCATGTATACACTGCATTGATTTGATGTGAACGTCTTGCTACTTTTGCCATTAATTTGCCATCTTCTTCATTCAAACCAAATTTCTCTCTAATCATCGAATAATTCCTCCTCTCCCTCATTTACTGTTGGAGATGTTTCACTTACCGTATGTCGTTTACTGAATTCACCCTCAAAGAATAAAACGATGACAATAATGACACCAAGTAAAGCGATTGACATCAAAGGCATACCACAATATGCTGCCATGATAAATCCTAAGAAGAAATATACAGCAAGTTTCTTTTGCCACATCATCTTTAACAATAAACCAAAACCGACTGCACCTAACATATTCGCTGCTACCCCCATGCCATCTAATAATGTTTGTGGTAAACTGTCGATAAAAGCACTCATGACATCAGCACCTAAGAAAACAGCAAGTCCACAGATGGTACCATTAAAGATTTCATAGGATATTGAAACTACTGGGAATATTCTTTGTAAAGCTTTCCAATTGCCTTTTTCTACTTGACGTTCCACATATGGTGTAAATAAAGAACGTATACCAATGCCTGGAACAAATAGCATTTGACAAACGATAGATGCCGGTACTGCTAAAGCAATTGCTGTTTCAATACCTTTACCAAGTATAATGGCATAAGCTGCCCCAACAGCTGTTCCATGAATGGAATCCGGTGGCACTGTGCCGCCGATTGCCATAACACCCATAAATACCAATTCCAATGAAGCCCCTACCTGTACTCCTGTTGTAATATCCCCTAAAGCGATACCCATTGCCGTACCGACAACAAGTGGTCGTGTGATCATCGGATTACATAACCAGACATCCAAGAAGTCCAGTAAACAAACAGTAACTCCGACAAGTAGTGCTTGAACGATCATACTTCAACCTCCTCCTCTCGTAAGTATTTATCGATACTGATTCTATGTTCCGTAGGAACCATACGTAATTCTACTTCATCAACTCGTTTGCGCAGTTTCATCAAATCATGTAAATCATCGTTGTCTAAACATACAGCAGCCGCTATCATCTTTCCTCCTTCCTTATTTTTGACTCCACCAATATTCACACGATGAATCTGATCTGTCATACTGACAAGTCGTAAGGTATCCTGAATAGTTCTTGTGATAAGAAAAATCTTGATCTTTGCTGCTTTTGGGTTGTTAAGAAGAGCAGCTGCTTCATCAATCGTCTTAACCGCCAGTTTCACACCAGCCGGTTTTGCCATCTTTAACGCAAGCTTGCTCATCTCATTTGTCGCAGCCTCATCATTGGCGATCAGAATTGCTTCCGGTGCCACTGCTCCAACCCAAGTCACAGCCACCTGTCCATGCAGGAGACGATCATCAATCCGACAAAGTTCTACCATAATTTTTCATCCTCGATTCCTTTATCAATCGCATTATGTACTCTTTGGTAAGTAAACAAAAGCATATTATCCTTTGCATTTTGAATTACCTGTAAAAGCTTTTCTTCGATATCCCCTGTTTCATTCGCCAGAATCAACTCTAAAACAATAGATAATGTCATGCCTGTCAATAGAAATACATTAGGATAAACACAGAGATGCATCAGCTGATTATGAACACTGCCACCATAGATATCACACAGAATGATATATTCATGTGTGTTATCTTCGGCGATTTTTTTCTTCAACAGCTGATAAATATCTTGTGGCGAGTGATAGGTATCTAAACCATAAGCATCCACTCCTTCAATATCACCTACGATCATATTCGCAGCGCTTAGCATACCCTCGGCAAGCGAGCCATGAGAAGCTAATATTAAATTCTGCAATGTTTCTACCTCCCTTCTTGTTTTATGTCCTTCACCTATGATAAGCAAAAAGCGTGCCAACTTTATACAAAGTCACACGCTTATAACATTTCCCCGATGAATAGGAGAGATTTCATGGTTTAGAAAGTTTCTAAACAAATGCTGAGAAGGGATCATTCAATACTATCCCACAATTCGTTGACACTCTCGTCCACTTCTTTGACACTATCACGCTGAAAGATACATTCATAGATATAGCCGATTTCCGACACCGGTATTTTCACATTGTAATGCTGTTCCACATCATGGAATGCTTTTTTAACAATGCGTATAAATTCCGTTTGTGTTTTTTCAAAAGTTTCTAAATGTTCAAATTTCGTCACATTTTTATTAATAATCAAGCGTTCTATCAAACAGCTGATGTGAATATACAGTCCCAGAATGACACTGCTGCTTAATTTCATATGCAATTCTTTCTGAATTGTCTTAATAATTTTTTCTACACTGTCAATGATTTTATCACTATCTAAAATCGTTAAGTAACTCAACAGATTATCCATTGAGAAATTTTTGATCATATTTTCATTAAAGGTTTCAATCTGATCCGGCCGCATGATACTTTCAAACACGGAATTCGTCTTTTCCACACTTTTCTGTTCGATCATCTCTTCCAAAGAGATGAACGGCACATCAAAGATTTTAGGATCTTTCGTTCCGACTGTAAATAGGACATTATATTTTTCAAAAACCAATGATGTCGTTCCGGATTTCACTAATGAATCATAGTCATAGGGTATCATAGCGATCGATACGGTCTTAGGTAAAGAATCTTCCATTAGCTTACTGATTTTTTCAGCTGTGCCAATACCCGTTTCACATACTGCTAAAATAGCATCTTGTTTTTTACGATTTTTTACAAATTCATACCGATATTGATTGCGATGACTCGCTTGCTTTAAGATTTCCTGAATCGGCATCTCTTCCAGTATCATACTGCCAATATCTAACGCTAATTTCGTTGTGACATTATTGATGATACCAATATCCATACGCTTCATGCCTTCCATTTTTTGATGAATCGCTTCTAAAGACCCCATATCAACCATAACAATTACTTCATTATAATTTTCTTTCCCTTTGATGTATTCACCTAATTTTTTTACCGTATCATTAAAATCACTTTCAATCGGCATATCAATTGCATCAAATATCCGCTGTTTCAATAATTGATTTGCCACTTCTGCTATGCCGCTTGCTATCGCGTAGCCATGGGCAATGATAACAGCAGGTATTGGAGAAGCAACCATCTCACGGTTAAAATAACGGAAAAAGAGAAATAAATCTAAATAACCAAATGGACCCGGGGTAAAACTTAAGGCATCTGAGATGAGCTGCCAGATATCACCTATGACATTGTATTCATTTGTATATTCATTATGGATACGATTTTGAAGTTCTTCAGCTTCCTTGCGATTCTGTATTTTCAGTTGATTAATTGAAGAAAGGCTTTGCATATAATCGTTTAGAAAATGTACGATCATTGAGATTTCATTATTTGAAAATTTCTCTAAATCATATTTATGAATAACAATATTCATGATATTGGTCAATAGATGATTGATCATATCCAGCTTTGGAGAATGATAGGTATGCTCAGTAAATAAAGAATCGATATATTGTTCCAATTTCAGACAGCAGCTATCTAAGTAAGCATTCAGATCTTTATCATATGCATGCAACGTATGGAATTTGTGAATCAGATATGCATTAAAATTATATAAGCGACTATCTTTATGGATGCTCAAAAACATATCTTCACTGTGAATCATCGTGCGATCATCGTAATCATACAAGGTGACATCTTTTCCGGTACTTTCTAATAAATCACTTGATAAATCATATATATGTAAAGAGACATCTTCCATATCCTTTTGATTTCGTAAGAATGCTTTGGCGACACTTGCGCGAATGACATTTTTCAATTCTCCGATATTTCCTGTAAACGTATGGCGTTCTAATGTACGGAAAACAAGGTCAGACATGGAAATTTTACGTTGAATATGTTTCTCTTCTTCTTGAATTAAAAACTGTAAAAGTTCCCGTTTTTCTTGAAGAGGGCGTTCTGCTAGCGAAGGCACTTTCACAATAAGCGGAATTCTTCTTAATAATGTTTTTAAGAGGACTTCATCCGGCTGTTCCGTGGTGGCAAAAATCAATCGTGCATTTGATACATACCAAGTATCATTATCCCCCACCATATGATATATGCCTTTATCCATAAAAAGAAAGATTTTTTCCTGACATTCCGGCTTTAACCCATGCACTTCATCCATAAACAAGATACCGCCATCCGCTAAAGCCAATAACCCTTGGGTATCTTTTTCCGCACCGGTATAAGACCCCTTCTTATAACCAAAAAGATTGGTCATCAACATCTCCGGATTGTTTGCATATTCACTACAATTCATCGTCATAAAACGGCTGTCTTTAGACAGTATTTCCATCTCAACCCCATATTGGTACATTAACTGTGCAATCAGGCTTTTCCCGGTTCCCGTCGGTCCTTGTAATAAGATGGGAAGACCATGCTCCGGATAGCTAATCGCTGCTTTGCATTGTTCCACCACATAGCTAAGACTATCATTTGCTCCGATTAGGTTATGAAATGCATGCTGCTGTTTTTTTGCTAATACGTTCTTTAAATCTTCGAGCGTTTCATACAACTCCGCTTTCAATATAACGCCAAAGCGGTTTTCTAAACTTTTTCGCCAGAAAAAATATACTGGACGCGTATTCGTTTTAATGACGAGACCCTTTTGTTGAAATTCACTCATATAATGAGAAATCAAATTGCGGCTGCATGCAAATTGCGCACTCAAAAAGGATGAGGTAAGGGTTTCTAATCTTTCTTCCTGCCAATGCAAATCCTTCTCTAATTGCTCGCATTCCACTTGTAAGGTTTCCTGTAATTTCTCCCGAATATCCTTATCATTCATACGTATATTCCTTTCTCCTAACGAAAAGGTTGTATTAAAAGCACCCCCAATATACATATCACGTATATATCTTTCTTGCATTATACCTCCTCTATATAACATATACAATGAGTTTTTAGATACCTTTTCTAGTAACCTTTACTTTTTCAAAAAATGAATCTTTTCTTTTCCTATTCATCGTGTGCAAAGCAGAAAGAAAAGACCACTTCTTGCAAACATATTGTCTGCATCAAAGTGATCTTTTTACCTAATTATCTTACATAGTTGATTATGCCAGAATATAACGTATGGTTATTTGACTTTAGCGTCAATCGTATTATCCTTTACGACAACATCGTGTGCGCCGCCTTCTACGATAGATGTAGAAGATACAAGTGTAATTTTTGCTTTTTTCTGTAATTCAGGAATCGTTAAAGCACCGCAATTACACATGGTATGTTTTACCTTGCTTAACGTCAGATCGACATTATCCTTCAATGCTCCCGCATATGGAACATAAGAGTCTACACCTTCTACGAACGAAAGTTTCTTACTTCCTCCCATATCGTAACGCTGCCAGTTACGTGCTCTGGCACTGCCTTCACCCCAATATTCCTTCATGTATGTACCATTGATGGTAACCTTCTTTGTCGGTGATTCTTCAAAACGAGAGAAATAACGACCTAACATCACGAAATCTGCTCCCATCGCCAATGCTAAGGTAATATGGTAATCGTGTACGATACCACCATCGCTACAAATAGGAATATAGATACCTGTTTCTTTATAATATTCATCACGTGCTTTCGCAACTTCAATCGTAGCTGTAGCCTGTCCGCGTCCAATACCTTTTTGTTCACGGGTAATACAGATACTACCTCCGCCAATACCGATTTTGATAAAATCGGCACCTGCTTCTGCTAAGAAACGGAAACCTTCAGCATCCACAACGTTGCCGGCACCGACTTTTACGCTGTCACCATAATGATCACGAATCCACTTTAAAGTGATTGCCTGCCATTCACTGAAGCCTTCACTAGAGTCAATACATAATACATCTGCACCTGCTTCTACCAAGGCAGGAACACGCTGTTCATAATCTCTGGTGTTAATACCGGCACCAACTAAATAACGTTTTTGGCTATCTAACAATTCATTTGGATGTTCTTTATGAGAATCGTAATCTTTGCGGAATACGAATGCTTTTAAATGCTGTTCCTCATCAATGATCGGCAACTGATTCAGTTTATGTTCCCAAATTAAATCATTTGCTTCACTTAAAGTACAGCCATCTTTACCATAGATCAGCTTTTCAAATGGTGTCATGAATTCACTGACTTTCATTGCTGTATCCATACGAGAAATACGGTAATCACGGCTTGTGATAATACCTACAAGTTTTCCTTCCGCCGTCCCATCTTCTGTTACGGCCATCGTCGCATGACCTGTTCTTTCCTTCAGATCCAATACATCCTGTAAGGTAGCATCCGGACGAATGTTGGAATCGCTGTAAACAAAACCTGCCTTCGTCATTTTTACACGCTTTACCATTGCGGCCTCATCTTCTACGCTCTGAGAACCATAGATAAAGGAGATTCCTCCTTCTCTAGCTAAAGCACATGCCATACGCTCCCCGGATACAGACTGCATGATGGCAGATACCATTGGGATATTTAACGATAATGCAGGTTCTTCCCCTTTTTTAAATTTTACAAGAGGTGTTTTCAATGAAACATTTACTGGGGTACAATCAGAGCTGGAATATCCAGGTACCAATAGGTACTCGCTGAAAGTACGAGAGGGTTCTTCAAAATAATACGCCATAGTTCACATCTCCTTTTCTACTCAACTTATAAACTTTCCCGATTTATAATTGATATTTTAATACATTATAATGATTATCTGTTTTGAAGTCAATATAGTTTTGAAAAGATTTTCATTACCAGAGGCAGATGGTAAAGTTCTACCTTTTCACTCTTTTCTAACATGTGGCACTCTTTAAGGAAATGGGGATGATTATTGAAACATCCATTCAATAGGAAAAGGACAGCACAAAGGCTGTCCTATATCTACAGGTTAAGGATGTAACTGGGCATATAACTGACAATAGGTTTCAGCACTCTTTTCCCAGCTGACATCTGTATTCATAGCATTGCGTACAAGAATCTTCCAATCCTCTGGACGGTTATAGTATACATCTATTGCATTATACATAACCTGTACCATTTCATCTGAATTATAGTTCGCAAAACTGAATCCATTTCCAGTCTTATCAAACTCATTATACGGAGTTACCGTATCCTTCAATCCACCTGTTTCACGTACTAATGGCAATGTTCCATAGCGCATGGAAATTAACTGTGAAATACCACATGGCTCAAACAGAGATGGCATGAGGAATAAATCACTTGCCGCATAAATACGGTGTGCTAAAGAATCACTGTATCCGTTATAGAATGCAATTTTACCTTTATTGCCTTCTTCTAACTGACGCATTTTCTCTTCGATTCCACTTTCCCCACTACCTAAGATGGCCACTTGAATTGGCATTGCACAGATTTCAGAAAGTTTTTCCATCATCAGATAAAAACCTTTTTGCCATGTCAGTCGAGATACTGCCCCAACCAACATCACATTAGGATCTACCGTAAGACCAAGTTCTTTCTGTAATGCCATCTTATTTTCTTTTTTCTCTTTCGCTACATTTACTTTATTGTAATGATATGGTACATCCGGATCACTCATCGGATTCCACATTTCGATATCGATGCCATTGGTAATACCCCATAAATCATACTTACGAATGTTTAATACCATTTCCATATGTTCACCATACTGTGGTGTTAAGATTTCCTGTGAATACGTAGGTGATACCGTTGTTACTTTATCCGCATATAAGATACCCGATTTCATAAAGCTGATGCCACCGTCATAGCGGACATTGCCATTATCGAAAATACGATAATCTAAGCCTAAGCAACTATCCAGCATCTCAGGACCAAAATTACCCTGGAATGCGAGATTATGAATCGTATAAACAAAGCGGATATTGCGATAACGCTCATCAAAGCTGTGCCCTTCTTTGCACATTGCCGGTAACATACCAGTGTGCCAATCATGACAATGCATGATTTCCGGGAAGTAATTCAGCTGATTCAACATTTCTAATACGGCTTTCTGGAAGTAAGCAAAACGCTCACCATCATCGATATAACCATACAAGCCATCACGTTCAAAGTATCCTTTATGTTCTACGAAATAAAATTTAACTTCTTTACGTGTTGTAGACCAAATATTCACAGGTACTTCATGATAAGCAATGGATACACTATATTGTGCCTCTAACTGCATTTCCTCATGAAACTTCTGTGCTATTTTTAAATACATAGGCATGATTACACGAACTTCATGTCCTTTTTTCACCAGCTCCTGAGGTAAGGAACCTACAACATCTGCCAGCCCTCCACTTTTAATAAAAGGAAGACCTTCTGATGCGACCATCAATATTCTTGCCATTAGATTTTATCATTCCTTTTCACGTACAGTGGCTGATCAGGATGTCCGATCAATTCTTTTTTACGAACGATTCTAGCCTTCTTATCCACTACTACATTTTCTATATGCACATCTTCTCCAATGATGGCACCAGGCAGGATAATACTGTTTTTGATAACAGCGCCTTTTTTGATGACAACACCACGTCCGATAACACTATTCACAATGTCGCCTTCAACGATACAACCGTTGGAAACCATGCTGTTTTGAACGGTGACATCACTATAGTACTGCGTTGGACAGGAGTCATTTGTACGTGTATAGATTGGCCAGTCACTGTTAAACAAGTCCATTGCCTTATCGTAATCCAATAAATCAATATTCGCATTAAAGTAACTCTTGAAGTCGTTCACACATGCGACAAAACCACGGTGAGCCACACCACGAATATCCAATTCTGAACATTCTTCATTTACAATATCACGGAACCAATATAATGATGATATATTAGCCGCCTTTTTCACTAACGAAATGAACAAATCTTTACTCATGACGTAAGTTTCTAATGAAATTGTTTTGCTCTTCGAGTTCCCACGATTCTTTTCAATAGAAAGAACGCCTTTTTGTTTATTTAAGTTCAATACATCACAGTTAATGAAAGCTTCTTTTGCGTTATCCACATTTTGATATAACATGGTAATATCTGCGCCGCTTTCAATATGTGCATCCAACAGATTTGAGAAATCCTGACGATAAATCATATGTGCAGGAGCAAGGATGACATATGGCTGATTTACATCTTCAATTGCCTGCATGTTAAACATATAGGAATTGATATCATTGTTATAGAAATCCACATCATCCATATTCTTTGCAGGCAGGATATGCAGTTTTCCACGTTTTGAGTTGATGTTGTAATGACGGCCGGTTCCCAGATGTTCAATCAAAGAACGAGGATTCGTCTTAACAAACACTTTGATGTGGTTAACACCACTATTACTCATATTAGAAATAGGAAAGTCAATCAGACGGTATCTTCCCAAAAAGGAGAATGCGGATACCGGGCGATAGTCTTCCATTCCTTTGACATTTACATTAGGTCCTTCATAATTTACGATTCCAAATGCATTGCACATATTACTCACCCCTCACTCTCTTACTGATCAGCTCAATATTTTCACTGTCAGGACTGCCGACAACAGCACCGGCATCTACCTTCACGCCTTCTGCGATAATCGCACGATGAATGATTGCACCTTCTCCGATTTCAACATTTGGCATTAGCACAGAGTCATTAACTTTCGCACCTTCCGCTACTTTTACGCTTGTGAAGAGGACAGAGTTATTAATTTCACCATTGATGACACAACCCTGATTAATATATGCATTATTAACTTTGCCTTTTGGTCCGATAAAGTGTGGAACCGTGGCAACATCTTCTGTATAAATCTTCCAATCCGGATCATTTAAATCCAATTCATTATTGGAACTTAACAAATCCATGTTTGCTTCCCATAAAGAATCAACAGTTCCAACATCTTTCCAATAGCCTTTGAATTGATATGCGTATAAACGCTTATTCTCATTCAACATCGCAGGAATAATATCTTTACCGAAGTCATGATTACTGTTAGGATCATCCATATCAGCAACCAACATTTTACGAAGTTGTTTCCAATTAAAGATGTAAATACCCATAGAAGCCAGGTTGCTCTTTGGCTTTTCTGGTTTTTCTTCAAATTCCACAATACGATCTGTTTCATCCGTATTCATGATACCAAAACGGCTTGCCTCTTTCATAGGAACCGGCAATACTGCAATTGTGGCATCTGCATCACATGCTTTATGGTGAGCCAGCATTTTAGAATAATCCATCTTATAAATATGGTCACCGGAAAGAATCAGAACATATTCCGGATTTTGCTGATCGATGAAATCAATGTTCTGTGAAATAGCATCGGCAGTACCGCGATATACATCAAAAGCAGCTCCGTCTTTTTCACGTGGAGGCAGCACGTATACTCCACTATCCTTTGCGTCCAGACCCCAACGCTGTCCAGCCGCCGCATATGAGTTCAGCAATACACTTTCATATTGAGTCAGCACACCAACAACATTGATGTTAGAATTGGCACAGTTACTTAACGGGAAGTCGATAATTCGGTATTTCCCTCCAAAGTACACTGCAGGTTTTGCGATCTTTTTGGTTAAGGCATACAGTCGTGTACCTCGACCTCCGGCCAAGATCATAGCCAGCATGTTATTTTGTCTCATGTCGAAACCCCCCTTTAGGATTTACTATATATTAAGTATAAAGGCTTTTGCTTTAAATTTCCACCCTTTTTGTTAGAAAATTGAAGATTATGTATGCGTTTTCAACATTTTTCGTGAAAATTCGTCATCAAGCAAAAACATGCAGCTTTGTCAAGAACCAATTTCCGTGCCTTTTTGCCAACTCCTTGGCGAAATGGTCCTCTTCATTAACCGCATGTTCATTATATTAACGTATGTTGCAACATATGCCTATCAATTTCTTATTCCATTTTCTTCCATATACGATTGTATAATTAAACGAAATCATACATATTCAACAAATCATCTACTGATGTTTGCCGGCGTTCTTCGCCTTCCAGGACCTTTACGATTTTTCCTTCATTTAAAATAATCGTCTTATTGCCATATTCCAATGCCTGTTTCATGTTGTGTGTAATCATAAGCGTCGTAATATGATGCTCTTTCACCATACGCTCTGTGATGTCCATCACTTGTTTGGCCGTTTTCGGATCTAAAGCCGCTGTATGCTCATCAAGCAGTAATAATTTCGGTGTTACGATGGTTGCCATTAAAAGCGTCAAGGCCTGTCGCTGACCACCGCTGAGCAGTCCGACATTTGTTGTAATACGCTCTTCCAAGCCCAAGCCTAAAGATGCTAATTGTTCAAGAAAGAATTTACGATCTCCTTTCTTGATAGCCTTACTTAACGTCGTACGTTTTCCTCGGCTATACGCCAGTCCCAGATTCTCTTCAATCGTCATATGGGGAGCCGTGCCTTTCATCGGATCTTGAAATAAACGCCCAATCACTCTGGCTCTTTTATATTCGGGCGCATAAGTGATATCCTGACCATCCAAGATGATTTCTCCTGCATCACATTCCAACGTACCACTGATTGCATTTAATAAGGTACTCTTACCGGCACCATTTGTCCCTAACACACTGATGAAATCACCATCATCTATATGGAAAGATAAATGATCCAAAGCAATGCGTTCATTACTGGTGTTTGGATAAAACGTAACACATACATCATTTAAGTCCAGCATGTTTTCTTCTCCTTTTCTTTCCTTTTACATATGGCAATGAAATAGCAAGCGCCACTAATATTGCTGAGAATAAGTTTAAATCACTTGCGCCAATGCCAAATTGCAGAGCAAAGGTTAAGATAAAGCGGTAAACAATAGCACCGCTGATGACTGCCGCAAATTGAAACGGTAATGTCTTTTTACGGAAGAAGGCCTCACCGACAATAATACTGGCAAGACCGACCACCATCATACCGACGCCTCCACTGACATCCGCAAAGTTTTGATACTGTGCAAAGATACCTCCCGCAAAAGCCACAAGCGCGTTCGCTAACGTGATTCCCATGATTTTCATCGCATCGGAATTAATGCTGCTTGCCCGCACCATAGCCTCGTTATCTCCCGTGGCACGAAGACTCATACCAAGCTGTGTTTTTAAAAAGGCATACAGTAAGATCATCAGGAATAATAGTATCACAAGAATTACGAAAGCTTTGGTATTTGCGCCAAAGATTCCCTTTAACGGAGTGAAGATCGTCGTTTTTCCAAAGATCGAAATATTAGGCTGACCGCCCATGATCTTCAGATTTATGGAATACAGTGCCGTCATTGTCAAAATGCCTGCTAACAATGGCTGTATGCGACATTTCGTTTGTAAGATACCGGTAATTCCACCTGCCATGGCGCCTAACACAAAAGCCATGAAAACACCGAGAACCGGATGCCCCATTTGCGCGATGATCGCCGATATTGCACAACCAGTCGTAAAGCTTCCATCAATGGTCAGATCCGGTATATTTAATACCCGAAACGACAGAAAGACACCCAATGACATAATGGAGAAAATCATCCCTAATTCAATTGCGTCTTGCAAAACAGCTAATGACATGCACTTCATCCTCTCTTTAAATTGCTTATTCGCCCTTCATCATAACCAGATTCTCACGGTTTTTCACCGTATCCGGTAACTGGATGCCCAAGGCTTTTAACGTATCTTCATTGATATAAGTGTTTAAATCATCTTTAAATACTTTTACCGGGATATCCGCAACCGCTTTTCCTTTTAAGATTTGATCCACCATTTTCGCGGTTTCTTTTCCCAAGTTCGTATAATTAATGCCGACCGTCGCAAAGCCTCCGTCACTTACCATGGAGTCCGCGCCTGTATATACCGGCACTTTTTTCTTATTTGCAGTTTCAACCAATGCGGTGATAGAACTTGCCACCGTATTATCATTGGGCGCAAAAATCGCATCGCATTGATCGGTCAATACCGAAATGGCGCTTTGAATTTCACTGATATTTTTACCACTGCCTTCCACCAATTTGATATCGTGTTGCTTACAGAATGCTTTCGCTTTCTTTAGGTTTGATACCGAATTTGCTTCACCGCTGTTATAAATAAAACCAAGTGTTTTCATGGATGGATCGATTTCTAATGCTAATGCTAAAATCTGATCAACTTGAATTTCATCACTTGTTCCTGTGATATTTTTATCCGGTTTCTTTAAATCCGTGATCAAGCCGGCACCAATCGGATCACTGACAGCAGAGAAGACAACAGGAATATCCTCACTGTAATTTGCCGCCGTTACCGCTGTTGGCGTCGCTATCGCTACGATTACATCGCTGTTATTACCGGCAAAGGTTGATAATATAGAATTTAGCGTATTTTGCTGATTACCGGCATCTTTAAATTCAAGCTTAATATTTTCTCCATCTTTATACCCTAATGCTTTCATTTCTTCTTTAAAACTGTCACGAATTTCATTTAATGATTTATGCTCTACAATTTGGGCAACGGATACAGTGGGCACCTTTTCATCCTTGCTACTGTTGCCACATCCTGCTAACATCGTTGTTCCTAAGACAGCCGCAGCTGCCATCTTCAATAATTTTTTCATATAAGTTTCCCTTCCTTTTCACATTGTGTTTTATCTTTTCTTCTTGTACGTTATGGTTATAATGTATACACCATCGCCATTCTTCTGCGTTTTTTAACACAATGACCACCTCCCTTTATCAAAAAAAAGCATCCGTCCTAAAAGTCCTCTGACTTCAGGACAGATGCTGTATCATTCATCTGCGGTACCACCTGATTTGGTGTGTTTGTAACTTACACACCCACCTCATTCAAAATGCAATAACATTTCTAGCCTGATAACGTTGGCATACGTCTTGGATACTAAGCTTCCGCGTTTCCCCTTGCCCTCCAGAGTCCATTTACAAAACGGCATCGCTATCCCTTTCCAGCTAATGGGACTCTCTGTAAGCACCTATCTTGTTTTATCTCTCTGTCTTTGGTTTCTTCTAGGATACACCTCTTATTTGCATATGTCAACATTATTTTTCAATATAATTTCTGAAAACATTTTCATTAATGCTGCTTAACTTTCTTATTTTCATTTACCTAACAAAAAATAACCTTCTTTAAAATCCTCTGGATGATCTTTCATAAGAATCCCATAATGACTGCCATATCGTCCGGTATCATTCACTTTTGCGACTTTCACTCTTTCTCTGCCATACTCAATTCCTTGTGCACAACTAGTAAACAGCCTTTCCCTTTGTTCATTCAAACAACTAACTTCGCCATTATCAGAAAGCTTTCCATGCAATACCTTTACACCTACGACACAACGTCCATCTTTCAAATGGAAACATTCTTCAATAACAGCTAAGAAAGGGATGTCCAATTTCTTATAAAACATCTTTTTATAGAAAGGTTCTGTTTTTTCTGCCACATGAATGCCCAATTCACTATGAACATCAACGAAATCTAAATACATCCCTTTTAAATGCTTTCTACTGGCATCTGCTAATTGATCAAACACATCCTTAAGGTTCGTCGCATCTGCGTCTACTGCAACGACATAACTTTGTTGTTCCTCATATATCATCAATTGTAAATATAGTGCTTGAATCGTTTTATCTTTTTTCGCATAGGCTTTCAAAGCCGCTTTTAATTCCTTGGGCTCTTTCGCAGGTTCTCCTATCATCACAGGTTCCTGGGCATGAAGCACGCGCTCACTATGTCCTTTTTCTCTGATTTCCTTTTGTTCCTTTAAAGAAAGAACCAATTCTTTTGGATAGACGATATTCATCCCGTATGGATCTACGACAAATCCTTTTATTTCTTCACTCTGAATGATAATCTTAGCATAATCATCGAACGTGAACGTCAAGGCATGCATCCTATCTTTGTTTGGATATTTCTGCATCTCTTCTCCACTTGTAAATGCCATAAAATATTGATCGCCTTTTGTTGTCGCAAGGGAAGGAAACGTAAACGTCGTTTTTTCATCCAATATTTGTTTCCCATCTGCACCTTCTTTAAGTTCACCGTGAATTACTACTGGCATTAAGAATTTCACCTGCATTAATTCATCATACATATGATTTTCCGATTCCGGTGTCTGCACTTCGCGCAGAACCTGAACACTGTTAAGAAAATCTTGTGCATCTGTTTTAAACTGTTTGTTCATTTTCAAGTTCTCCTTTATTTATGATATGGGTTATGATGTAAGATCATATAAGCACGGTAAAGCTGTTCCAGCACCAAGACGCGTGTCATTTGATGCGTAAAGGTTAAATCTGATAATTTCCAACGCCAATTCGCTCTGTCGATTACCTTTTTACCAGGCCCTAAAGAACCGGCAATCACAAAGGTAATATTACTGGATTGATAAGTCTGTAACTTTTCTATTTTATCAGCCAAGGTTTCACTGTTTATCATCTCACCCCATAGATCAAGCAGAATCACATATTCCTGATCTTTTATTTTTGCTAACAGACGTTCTCCCTCTTTTTCCTTCACCAATGCATTTTGTGCTTCACTATTTGCTTGCGGTGCGATTTCATCATTTACTTCTATAATCTCTAATTTGGTAAAGGGCCGTAACCGCTTTTCATATTCAGCAATTTGTGCCTTCACAAATTTCTCTTTGATTTTACCGACGGCAATTATTTTTATCATGCGTGTTTTCCTTTCCAATAAAATAAATTTTTAATCTTTTCCTTACATGTCTTCCAAAATATGATACCATAAAATAAGTAAAGGAGGAAATCTAATGCGAAAGAAGAGGCAAGGATTCACCTTAATAGAAATTATTGTAGTATTAGTCATTCTGGGAATTTTGCTGGCCATTGCCACGCCTTCTATACTCGGCTATGTTCAAAAAGCAAAAGATTCCCGCCTGTTGCAAGAAGCCAGACATGTCTTGGTAGTAAGTAAAGACTATGGTTTACGACTGCACACGAAGGAAGAATTACAAAATCTGTCGACGGATGAAGTCATGGAAAAGATCATGAAGGATGCCGAAGTAGAAGGCGAATTGCTGGAAATTCATCTAAATAAAGCGCAAGATAATGCCGGTGATTTTATTGTGAAGATTGAAGATAAGTATCTTTCTTACAATGATGAAAAACAGGAATTTTCCTTTTTAAAGAGCTATGATAATGCTTTTGTGAAAGCCAATAAGATTATAAAGCAATTGCTGAATCAAGATAAAGAAGCTTATCAGATCCTGTATTCGTATTATTATAAAGCCGATCAAACGCCGAATAAAACCGGTGCTCTTGATAGTGAAGGGCCTAATTTCGGCTCCAAGATTCGTGCCGAATTAGAGAAGAACGGAATTGATGCAGATGCATATAGTTTTCGTATATACAACGATAACAACAATTGTAAAATAACTATTGCGACAAGGCGTATTACTATAGCAGATGCCCATCAGCAACAAATTGACATCGTGCAGTATGATTATGGAAAAGGCGGTAAGTTTCATACCGAACCGACCATCAAGAAAGGAAAAGTTCCCGTTGTAATTAAAAAAACTGAGGATCAAAGTACCCATCAACAAGTTACGTATCCAGTCCTTGATGTAGAACATGCCACTTGGGAATAAGCACCATTGCAAGGACACTTTGTTTGCTATACACAAAAAAGCAATCTACGCATGAACATTTGATTTTACTGTTCTTCGTAAGATTGCTTTTATAATTTATTTTAATGTAACTTCCTTTGTTTTCTCTTTACCATTGTGTTCATAGACAAGTGTTACCTTATCACCAACTTTTTTACTGTAAAGATATTGACGGAACTGCTTAACATCGTTTACCTTTTTCCCATCAAATGCTAACAATACATCCCCAACTTGAATGCCGGCTCTGGATGCCGGTGAGTTACGTGATACATTCACGATGAATAAGCCTTCATCTTGTTGAATGGAGATGCCCAAATATGCTCTTTCAAATGGCGAAAGTTGTTCCAATGGCGCTACACTGATGCCTAAAATCGGACGTACTACTTTGCCGTTTCTTTCCAACTGTGAAATAATCGGAAGAACCTCATTAATCGGGAGTGCAAAGCCGAAGCCTTCCACAGATTCGTCTGAAATTTTCATCGAATTAATGCCAATTAATTCACCGGCCATATTGATCAATGGACCACCGCTGTTGCCGGGGTTAATAGCGGCATCTGTCTGTAGGACATTCACATCCCAATCCGCGACTCCATTATTATCAATATCCATTTCCATACGACGATCGACACCGCTTATCAAGCCACCAGATACACTTCCCTGATATTCAATGCCTAATGGACTTCCCATGGCAATGACATATTCGCCCTTTTTCACTAAAGAAGAATCGCCCATGATAAAGGATTCTGCCTGAAAATCGACCTTTAGTTTCAATAAGGCCAGATCCGTCAGCTTATCCATACCAACGATTTCACTTTCCACGGATTTGCCATTCGCAAAGGTGACCGTCATCACATCCCCGTTTTCTACCACATGATTGTTGGTGATAATATAAACGGTTTTATCTTCAACTTTATAAATTGCCCCACTGCCGGTTCCAATCGTTTGCCCACGTGATGAGGCTGTAATGGTTACTACCTTATTCTCACTTTGTTCAACCAGTTTTGTCACATCGCTTGTGACATTCACACTGGCCTGTTTGATGTTGTTTGTAGCAGTCGTTGCATCTGTTTGCGGCACCGTTTCCTGTTTCAGCTGAAACACCTGAATGGTGAGTAAGACATTCCAGCCAAGCAGGGCTACCAGAATAAAGGCAACAAAACGTTTCATTCCTTTTTACCTCCATTTCCACTTACATAAATGGAAAACTGATCTGCAGGATATAAGCGCATATGCTCACGATGTATTTGTTTTTTATCGAAGGTCTGTTGTAATGTCCGTAATGCCATATCACGCGTATTTCCTTCTTGTGAGATATGGGCAAGTACGATTTCTTTTGTCGTTTCTTCTGAAATGACCTCGCTTAATATGTTCGCACTGTCTTCATTACACAAATGTCCATAATCATTAATGATACGCTGTTTGACATAAACCGGACGTGACGTCTGCATCAGCATTTCTATATCATGATTACTTTCAAAGACATAATAATCAGCATCACGAATATAATCCTTAACTTCCTTTTTAATATACCCGGTATCTGTCACATAAACCATTTTTTCGTTTTCACATTCAATGACGTAGCCGACAGTGCCCTCACAATCATGGCTCATGGGTAAAACGGTGATATGAAAATCCTTAATATCAAAGCTTTCAAAAGGACGTATGGCATGCAGATGATCGGTTGCGATGTCTTGTGTCGCATAGGTATCAATGGATTGAAACATCTTCATTTGTGATACATGATCGGTATGCGTATGGGTAATCAGAATCGCATCGGATGATAAATGATCATATTGCAGACGCTCAAAACAGGCTTTCAGATATTTGCGGGTACTCCCACAATCAATCACCAGTTTTGTATCGTTATGTTTAATCAGGCAGCAGTTCCCTTTAGAACCGCTTGCCAAAAGCGCAAACTTCATAAATGTTTTACCGTTTCCCTTCTAATAGCTGTCTCTGGCAATGTTAAAGAAAGCCGATATGGATTTCTGAAAGGCCAGTTCCACACGCCCGGTAGCACCGTTACGATGCTTTGATATATCAACATCGGTCTTATCGGTTGCATTCGTGTTCTCTTCTTCTTTATCTTTGTTATAGTATTCATCACGATACAGGAAAATGACAATATCGGCATCCTGCTCGATTGCTCCTGACTCACGTAAATCGGATAACATAGGATGCTTATCCGGACGTGTTTCAACCGAACGTGATAACTGTGATAAGGCAATGACCGGACATTGCATTTCACGAGCAAGTTGTTTTAAGGATCGACTGATTTCAGAAATTTCTTGCTGTCGGTTATCTCCACCGCTACGGCCACTGCCACTGATTAACTGCAAGTAGTCAATCACGACTAAGTCTAAGCCATGCTCACTTTTCAGCTTACGGCATTTGGAAAAGATTTCTCCGACCTTGATATTTGAACTATCATCGACAAACAGCTTGCTTGCCATTAATTCATTAGCAGCTTCATTTAGTTTATTAAATTCTTCATCCATCAGATTACCGCTTCTTAATTTACTGGATTCCACAGCACTTTTCGCACTCAGGATACGTTTCATCAGCTGTTCAGCAGGCATTTCCAAGGAAAAGATGGCAATCGCTCCCGTGTTATAAAAAGATGCATTTAATGCCAGATTCAGCGCAAAAGCGGTCTTTCCCATGGCTGGACGAGCCGCCAAAATGATCAAATCGCCTCTTTGAAAACCATTCGTAATACGATCAAGATCCGTATAACCGGTCTTGATGCCGGTAATATGAGAATCACTGTTGCGCAGTTTGATCAGCTCCTGCATAACATCGGAAATGACAACACGACTGCTTTTAAAATCCGTTGCTTTGCGATCTCTTGTTACATTTAAAATATCACGCTCAGCTTTATCCATAATATCGTCTAAAGAACTTGCCGTGTCAAAACCTTCCTCGGCAATTTCCTGTGCTGTTTCTATTAAACGGCGCAAATGTGCACGGCTTTTAATAATTTCAATATAATACATACTGTTGGCCGCAGATATTGCGGTATCACTCAATTTGATGATATAGTCAGCACCGCCAACCAAGTGCAATTGTTCTATATCCTGCAAACGGGCAATCAGTGTCGTTACATCGACCGGTTTTCCACTATTGGTAATATCCATCATGGCAGAGAAGATCCGCTGATGAATATCGAGATAGAAATCCGAAGGCTCTAAGCCCTGATCATATACAACGCCGCTAACGCTGGGATATACCATCATCCCGCCAAGGATGGCTTGTTCCGCTTCATTACTATGCGGTAATTCTCTGCTCATACTGCCTCCTAACCGTTCACATGAACACGTATTACACCGATAACTTTATTCTTATATAAATCGACTTTCACATCGGTATAACCTAAAGAAGTAATGGCATCGGTATCGATAAACTTACGCTTTTCAATTTTGATAGCATGTACACGCTGTAACTGTTCTACGATTTGTTTGGTTGACACACTGCCAAATACTCTTCCGCCTTCTCCTGTTTTTACATGAAATTCCAAGGTAATTTTCGTAAGTTTTTGTTTTAATGCTTGGGCATCTGCTTCTTTTTGTTTTTCTTCTAAATCATGCTGCAGATTTTGTTCATCTAAGATTTCCATACTTTTTTTGGTAGCAAGCACAGCCAGCTTTTTATTTAATAGGAAGTTACGGCCATAACCGTCACTAACTTCCACGATTTCACCTTTTTTACCTACTTTTTTCACATCACTTAGCAGTATTACTTTCATCCTTTGTTTCCTCCTTGTTTTCTTCTATATATTCATCAATCTTCTTTTTCAATTCTTCTTTCAACGCTTTTACACTCGTATCCTTGCGTTGTAAAGCTGCGGCATTAAAATGTCCGCCTCCATGCATCTTTTCCATGATCACCTGGACATTCACAACACCCTTACTGCGCGCGGAAATACCACATTCGTTCTCATTAATACGCGCAATAACAAAACTTGCCTCGACACCTTTGATTTCCAGCATACTGTCAGCTGCTTGCGACATCAACGTACGGTTGACTTGGGCATCTTTTTCCACTGCGGCAATGATGATATTATCCGCATAGGTCTGTGAATAATTCATTATTTCCGTCTTCGCCGCAAAATCGCGGAAGTCTTCTTTCAACATATTTTCTGCTGCTATCGGATCAATGCCAAGTTTTTTCAGATATGCTACAGATTCAAAGGTACGGCTTCCGGTACGATTACGGAAACGATTCGTATCGACTAAAATACCGACATACATCAACGTAGCTTCTTCCTCACTCAGATTTACGCGATTGGTCTGATATGGCAGGAATTCGGCTGCTAATTCACAAGTGGAGCTGGCGCTTGTTTCTACATATACTAATAATGGATTTCCGATAAAATCTTCACTTCTTCGATGATGATCAATCACAATGATGCGATTGGCAGCTTCCAATGTCAACGGTGCACCGGTTTGTTTAGGATTATTATGATCGACAACAATTAGCAAGTCTTCATCTTCGATCATTCTGGCAGCTTCCTCATCTTGTAGAAAGCGATGGCGCCCATTGAAGATATCTTCATATTCCGTTAAAGCTTGTGCTAATTGCGGTTCTATTCCTGACGATTGCGAAACGATATAGCTTTCTTTATTATAAGCAGTTGCTAAACGTGACATGCACAAAGCAGCCCCCATACAATCAAAATCCATATCCCGATGTCCAATCACGAATACCCGTTTTGCCTCCATGATCGCCTCACGAATAGCCTGTGACATCACGCGGACACGAACTTTTGAACGTTTTTCCCTAGCTTCACTGTTTCCGCCATAATATTTTACACTTTCTCCATATTTTTTCACAGCGGCCTGATCGCCGCCGCGACTCTGCGCCAATTCCAGCAAATCACTGATCATCGTATCCAGTTGGGCAAAGTCATCCGTGCCACGTGCAAAGGCCATACTCAAGGTAATGGAAACATCGATATCCTCAGCATTTTTACGAACTGTATTTAAGATTGCAAACTTATCTTCAACGACTTGCTGATATATTTTTTCATTTAAGACAACCAAGAAACGATCACTGCGCAAACGACGAATCAGCATGCCATATTTATCTGCCCACTCAACCAATGGCTGACGCAGACAAGTATTGATCTGAGCCATCTTGGTTTCATCCTCATATTGTTGAATTTCCATGTAATTATCCAGTTGCAGCAGTCCTGCGACAATACCATCTTCCTGAAATTTTTCGGATATCCTTGCAAACTCGGTAATATCTTTCACAAATAATACTTGCCCGTTTTCTTTACGAGTTATTTCATAAACATATTCACCATCATGTGCGGTAATACTGTCAACTTCTCCTTGAAAAAGTTCTGTGATATCGCCAATCCAGCTGGTAAGCTTCTTTCCAACGATATTCACACCGCGCTCTTGCAACAATTCACTCATCCAGGTAGCGCAGTATTGCTCATCATATGTGATAATACCCATTTCTCCTATTAAAAGGGCATCCTTTGCATCATGTCCAAGAATTCTGGATATATCGATATCTCGCTGTTCTCGATCACTTTCAAACCAATAGACGACCCAGATGACAACCAAAGAGTTGATAATCACCAAAATCAGCATCGGTAAAATTTTAACGCCTTCAATATCCGCCATAAATAAGGCAAATAAGGCAACAAACTGTGCCAGTATGACGATTCCAATCTGTACCTTAATGTTCTCCAGACGTTCCATGTACCACACCTCGTTTCAGTACTTCTAACCATATGCCACGCAGATCGACAATCATATCCAAAACACCGATGATAGCAATTGCACCTTGTACATATGGCAGAAACATGCCTATGATGACAAATAATAAGAAGATGCGTTTACGAAACAACAATAGGATACAAAGCAAGGTCATAACACCATAACCGATTGCAAAGATTCTCGCTGCTCCATAGACACCTAGTAATAGCCCATAGACATCTTGGTTTAATTTTAGCACATTTCGCACTAAAAATAGAACCCATATCATTATTATTGTATATCCGACACTTTTGGGAACCTTAATTTCAAAAATGCTCTTCATTGCTCTTGTTTCGATATGCATGCGTTTTAATACGACATTGGCAATCATATGAATGCACATTGTCTGTAAAACCGTCATTAAGATCGCACTGCCAATCACAACATACGTCACGATTTTGGCAAGTGGTATCCCAATATCAATATGCATGAAGTCTAACAGCATCTTCACCATTTCCACATCTTCCGCCGGATCATAGCCAAACATTGCCGCAAATAATACGGTAGTAATCAGATAAGAAACAAACGTGAATATCCCTGTCCATAGTAACAGTGTTCCATTCTTCCATTTCTTTCTTATCCCGGCACCATAAACGATGCCTACTACATCACAGCTAAACAGATAAAAGATCGTTGTCGGAGCGGCAATCATAAAGCTTAACAGAACCATACTGATGGCAGGAACGCATGCACTTTTTACTCCATAGCGTGCGGTATACATTAAAATCGGAAAGGTTAAGACCCAATACATGACCATTTCTAGCATACCGGCTAATTGACGGTTGATAAATAATAGCATACCGACAATCGCAACCATCATCGCACCTTCGGTCATCTTTTTTGTTTGGTTGTTCATAAGTGCTCCTCCTTTCTTAAGAGAAAAACCCCCATCTGCCAAAACAGCTGGAGGTTTCATTAACACGAATATTATTCGCTTACGTAAGGCAGTAAAGCCATCTGACGTGCACGTTTGATAGCAGTAGCCAGCATACGCTGATATTTTGCGCGTGTTCCGGTTACACGTCTAGGGATGATCTTTCCGTTTGCGGAAATAAATCTTTTTAATAATTCAACATCTTTATAGTCGATGTATTCGATTTTGTTTTTTGTGAAATAGCAAACTTTCTTGCGTCCCATACGCTGTTTCTTGAAAGCCATAGTTTATCTCCTTTCTACCAATTAGAATGGTAAATCATCACTGGCGATATCCAATGTATCGCTGGATGCAAAGTCACTGGAGTAGGACGGTGATGCATTATCGCTCTGATAGCCTTGATTTCCTGCATCATAATCAGGTGTGTAAGCATTAACGGCTGCAGCACTGTTGGTTCCCTTAGGCTCCAAAAATTGAACAGAGTCTGCGACAACTTCGGTCACATAGACACGTCTTCCACTCTGGTCGTCATAGCTGCGTGTCTGAATTCTTCCTTCCACTCCAACTAAGCTTCCTTTATGCGTGAATTGTGCCGTATTATCAGCAACTTTATTCCAGCACACACAGTTGATAAAATCCGCTGTCGGCTGTCCTTCGGTCTTAATTCTGCGATCACATGCTACAGTAAAGGATGTTACGCTGGCTCCTGTTCCAGTCTTACGTAAAACCGGATCCTTTGTCATGCGTCCTACTAATACTACACGGTTGATCATTGTCCATCATCCTTCCTGTTTCTTATTCTTCGTCCTGTGTTTTAACGATCATATAACGTACGATGTTGTGGTTGATACGTGCTAAACGATCAAATTCATGAATGCCTTCATTGTTAGCAGTCACATTGATAACAACATAGTAACCTTTGTTCATGTGTTTGATTTCATATGCGAACTCTTTTACGCCCCACTCGTCTACCTGATCGATAGTTCCGTTGTGGTCAGTGATGATCTTATGTAATCCATCCATCACTTTCGTGCGTGCTGCGTCTTCTAAAGATGCGTTCACAATGTACATGATTTCGTATTTTTTCATTCTGTACACCTCCTCATGGTCTCATGGCCCTGCCTCATGTGCAGAGCGGGGAGTAGAGATTTCTACCCGTTTATTGATTATAGCATTGTTGCTTTTGAAATGTAAAGGGATATTTTAAAGTTTTCGTATTTTCTCTTCTTGGATCATCTCATGTCACGCTCAAACGATACCCTTTCTTTCTCGAAGCGTTCCTCATGGCTGCTCACTTAGACTTCCACGCTATCTAGCCTCATTCTCTTCCCCTTAGATAAATCCTTTTTTATCATCGATAGAATTCACTAAAATTTTACCTTTTTTTGCTTATTTATAGTATGATATATAGAAAGATACTCACTCAATGATCGAAATGATGTATAGGCAGGAGGTGTCTTCCATGCAGAAAAAGCTGATTCCCACCATTCTGATACTCTCCCTCATCCTTTCCGGTTTTTTATCTTTAAACGCTATCAGAAACATGCAGGGAAATGCCCGCGTGGTTAATTATACCGGTGTTGTCCGTGGAGCTACGCAACTTCTGGTGAAACAGGAAATGGCAGGCAAAACAAATCATGCGCTTATTCAAAAGCTGGATGGAATCCTAAACGAATTACAAACAGGTGATGGACCAAATGGATTAACACGCCTGGATGATGAAACCTACCAAAAACAGCTGCAGGAGCTTGAAAAAGATTGGGCTGTAATCAAGGAGGAAATTAAAGAAGTCCGCAAAAGTAAGGATACTGCCGAATTACTACGGTTAAGTGAACAGTACTTTCAAGCCTGTGATGATGCCGTAAAAGAAGCTGAAATATATACCGAGCAACGCGTCTCTTCGATCATGCGGATACTGATGGTACAAATTCTTCTTTGTTTGGCAATTGTTGCTTTTGTCGCCGCCATAACTTCACGAATGCGTAAACGCCAACAAGAAATGGAAAAGGTGGAAATTGAGAATCGTAAAAAAAGTGAAGCCTTATCGCTGTTGGCGAAACAATTACAGGCTCCGATGAATGAAATATCCGAAACTTTGTATATTGCCGATTTAGAAACTTATGAATTATATTTTTTAAATGAAGCCGGCCAGCGTTCTTTCCATACAAAAGACTTTTACGGACGCAAATGTTATGAAGTTTTGCAGGGAAGAACTTCGCCTTGTCCGTTTTGTACAAATCCGCAATTGGATGAAGGCAAAATTATCACCTGGGAATTTTCTAATCCCATCTCTTTACGCCATTACCTGTTAAAAGATCGTCTCATTGAGTGGGAAGGACGTAAAGCACGTATGGAAATTGCTTTCGACATGACCGAAAATGAGAAAGAGAAACAACAATTACAGAACATGCTGGATGCGCAAAATATGATCGTCCGCTGTGTTCATCATCTATATGAAAATCAAGATGTCACAAGCAGCATTCATGCCGTGTTACAAGCCGTCGGCAAATTCTTTACAGCGGATTGTACGTACCTTATCAGTATTGATAATCAGATGCCGTTTGCTAATCAAGAATGGTGTGATGCCCATATCGCTTCTCGCAAACAAGATTTTGCTAAACTCCCGCAAGCCGTTATCCATCATTGGCTTTCGGCCTTTAGTGAAAAGGGGAGCGTTATCATCAGTGATCTTGCGGAAATAAATAAGCTCTCTGAAGAAGAATATCAGATATTACAAAACCATAACATCCAACGTATGGTAGCTGTTCCATTAGAAAGTAATCATCAGATCATCGCTGTCTTAGGAGTTGACAATCCAGCTAAGGACATGATGCAAAATATTACTTCGATGTTACAAACCTTGTGTTACTTTATCATGCTGACCATCAAACGAGATCAAGCAGAAAAGAAACTGGCTCATTTAAGCTATCATGATGAATTAACTTCGTTCTATAATCGCAACCGATACATCGAAGATGTAAAACATATCGCGCACTCTCATCAATCCGTCGGTGTCGTTTATCTGGATATCAACGGTTTAAAAGATATTAATGATAAGTATGGACATGCCCGTGGCGATGAGCTTATCATCGAAGCGGCTTTACATATGCGACGTGTCTTCCCACAGGCCGATATTTATCGTATCGGAGGAGACGAATTTGTTATCATATCCACAAACCTGAGCCAAGATGTTTTCCAGCGGCAAGTCCGTGAACTGCGAGGTTCTATCAAAGATCAGGAAATGCTGAAGTTTGCTTTGGGCAGCCGTTGGTCACCACAGGCGGATGGCATCAATGATTTTATTGCCGAAGCAGATGCCTGTATGTATGAAGATAAACGTGTTTTCTATCGGAATCGTCAAAATACAAAGCGTTATCGTCATTATAATGATGAATTGTTGCATCTTTCTGACCCCAACACGTTACAAGCAGAAATAGCTATGCACCATTTTCACGTGTATCTGCAATCAAAAATTCGCTCGACAAGTGGAGAAGCGTTTGGGGCCGAAGCTTTGATACGTTATGAAGACCGTGATGGAACCATAATATCACCAGGGGATTTTATGCCCCTGCTAGCCGAGCATCATCTGATTTCCGTGATTGATTATTACATCTTTGAACGCATCTGTATGCTCATTCGCGAGTGGCTGGATGCCTATGCCACGATTGTCCCGATTTCCGTTAATCTATCCCGTCAAACGATGATCAAAGCCACCTTACTTCAGGATTTATTAGCTATCTGTCAAAAATATGAAGTAGCTCCATCCTATCTGGAAATTGAAATCAGTGAACATGGCGATCATCTTTCTGATAAAGACCTTATAACTTTGATACATGAATTAAAACATCATGGTTTTAGAATATCGTTAGATGATTTTGGTACTGAGTATGCCAATCTGGCATTATTATCCGCTGCTCCATTTGATGTCTTGAAACTAGACAAGAGTATCATCAATGAATTAGACAGTAATCCACGGACGCAAAAAATAGTAACTGCCATCATGAAACTATGTGAAGAATTACATATTACAATTATCGCTGAAGGTATAGAAACACTGCAACAGCTGCAGACCCTCACATCCTGCGGTGTAACACTTGTTCAAGGCTTTTATTACAGCATTCCTTTACCTGTTGATGAGTATCAGCGTAAGTATATGCACCCCAAATCCTAATCACATTTCCCTCCATCCTGTCTTATATTAGTAAGCTGCCACAAGCTTTCTCCAATATAGGGCAGGATGTTTTTTTTAGGATAAATGAAAGAAAACCGCAACTTCTATGAAAGAGAATGATTTTGTGAACTATCTTTTTTTCAAAGTCGGGTGTATAATAAAGAACCATAAGAAATAAGGGGTAAGGTGATGTCATGCAACAGGAGAAAACCAAACAGAAAGGATTAATGACAGAAGGTGTTATATGGAAAGAGTTATTATTATTTTCCGTGCCGCTTTTATTAGGCAATTTATTCCAACAGCTTTATAATGCGGTGGATTCTGTCGTTGTTGGTAATTATATAGGTGCACAGGCCTTAGCTGCTGTTGGCAGCAGTGCTCCCGTTATTAACCTGCTTGTCAGCTTTTTCATGGGGTTATCGGTTGGTGCTGGAGTTATCATCTCTCGTTATTTCGGCGCTCGTAATATGGAAAGCTTACAAGACAGTATCCATACTTCTTTGGCCCTTACTATGACAGCCGGTATCTTTATGACCTTGTTTGGAATCATCTTCTCTCCAACCATATTGCGTTGGATTGGAACTCCATCAGATGTTATGAGCAGTTCTGTTTTGTATCTGCGTATTTATTTTGGTGGTATTCTATCCGTTATGTTGTACAACATGGGCAGTGGTATCCTGCGTGCTGTTGGGGATTCTAAAAATCCATTATATTTTCTGATTGTATCCAGTATCACCAATATCCTGCTGGATCTATTGTTTGTCATCGTGTTTGATATGGGCATAGCCGGCGTAGGCTGGGCGACCTTAATTGCTCAAACCATCAGTGCCGTGTTAACCCTCTTATTACTCATCAAAACGAAACAAGAATATAAAGTCACCTTAAAAAAGATTCGCTTTCATAAAGATAAGTTGATTGAAATCATCCGCTTAGGCTTACCGAGTGGTATTCAAAACGGCGTTGTTTCCTTTTCAAACGTTATCGTGCAAAGTAATATCAATGCCTTTGGCTCTTTAGCGATGGCTGGCTGTGGTGCTTATACCAAGATTGATGGCTTTGCCATTTTACCGGTGATGAGCTATTCTATGGCTTTAACAACCTTTACCGGACAAAATATGGGAGCTAAGAAATATGACCGTGTGAAGCAAGGAGCACGCTCTGGTATCATCATGTCCCTACTCACAACCATCGCCATCTCAGCCTTATTGTTAATATTCGGTGAGCAGGTATTATCCATCTTCTCTGATAATCCTAAGGTTATTTCCTATGGTTTGTATATGATGCATGTATTAGCTCCATTTTATATTTTCCTTGCTATTTCTCATGCCTTTAACGGCATCATCCGCGGTGCCGGTATTACCACGATTCCTATGATTGTCATGATTACTTGCTGGTGTGGAATGCGTATGACCTGGATATTGGCAAGTGTTCCTATCTTCCATGATATCGGAGTTGTCTTTATGGGCTGGCCATTAACATGGGCTGCCAGTGCTTTATGGCTCTTCTTATATTATAAAAAAGGCAATTGGATGAAGCGTTCCATGTATTAACAAGTCTACTTACATTCAGAAAAAAAGCTGATGTTTCTATGTTTCTTACCAATAAAGGTATTACATATACATCAGCTTTTCTTTTGCTTATTTTAAATAATTATTGCTTATGAATTTTATAGGCAGTGCCATTATGAATTTACTCTTCAATACCATATTCACGTTCTAAATATTCATCATAGCTCATGCGGCGATCAATGATGCCATCCTCGCGAATTTCAATAATACGGTTTGCGATTGTTTGAATGAATTGATGGTCATGAGAGGTAAAGACCATCTCTCCCTTAAAGTTAATTAGGCCATTGTTTAAAGCCTGAATGGATTCCAGATCCAGATGGTTGGTAGGATCATCCAGCAACAATAAATTCGGTGCTTCCAACATGCTTTTTGATAACATACAACGAGCACGTTCGCCTCCGGATAACACATTGACAGGTTTTAAGGCTTCTTCCCCACTAAACAACATTCTTCCTAAGAACCCGCGAATATAACTCATATCATCAATACTCGTGTACTGGCTCAGCCAGTCACAAATACTTTCTTCCCCTTCAAAATAAGCAGCATTATCATCAGGGATATAGCTTGGTGTAATAGTTTGTCCAATTTCTACTTTCCCATTATCCGGTTCTATTTCTTTTGCCAGAAGTTTTAATAATAATGAAGTTTGCAAAGGATTGCCGATCAGGGCAATCTTATCCCCATTCATTAAAGAAAACGAAATGTTATGCAAAAGTTCTTTCCCTTCAATCGATGCACAAAGATCTTCGACAAATAAAATGGCTTTTCCTGATTCACGTTCCGGCTTAAAATCCACGAAAGGATATCTTCTGGTAGATGGCTGTAAATCATCCAGCGTAATCTTATCTAAGATTTTCTTACGTGAAGTTGCCTGTTTCGATTTTGCGGCATTCGCTGAGAATCGGGCAATAAAGGCTTCTAATTCCTTAATCTTTTCTTCTTTTTTCTTGTTTGCATCTTTCATCTGTTTTGCCAGCAGCTGACTGGATTCATACCAGAAATCATAGTTACCGCTGTAAATCTTAATCCCTCCGAAATCCACATCGGCGATATGTGTACATACCTTGTTTAAGAAATGACGATCATGCGATACGACGATGACGGTACTTTCATAATTGATCAAAAAATGCTCCAGCCAGGCAACGGATTTTAAATCTAAACCATTGGTAGGCTCATCTAACAACAGTGTATTTGGCTTGCCAAACAATGCCTGCGCTAACAGAATCTTAACCTTTTGTGCAGGCGTCATGGCTGACATCAATTCTTGATGTAAGCTTACCGGTATATCCAGCTGTTCCAAAAGATTGGCTGCTTCACTTTCCGCATTCCAGCCATCAAGATTCGCAAATTCTTCTTCTAATTCTCCGGCTTTTACTCCATCTTCATCGGTAAATTCGCCTTCTTTTGTGTACAAGTATTCTTTTTCTTTCATGATGGCATATAAGCGTTCATTTCCCATCATCACGGTTTCTAACACCGGAAATTCTTCAAACTTGTAATGATCCTGTTCCAGTGTAAAAACCGTTTCATTCGGTCCGGTAAAAACATCTCCGGTATCCGGCTTTAATTCACCACTTAACACTTTTAGAAAAGTACTTTTACCGGCTCCATTTGCGCCAATTAACCCATAGCAATTACCATCCGTGAATTTTAAATTTACATCCTTATATAATGTGCGTGCACCAAAACGCACGCTCACATTGTTTGTCCCTATCATATAGAACCTCCATTTTTCATGCCTGTGCATTATAGCATGTGTCTTTCAGAAATACAAATACACAAAAAAAATGCTTATGCTTCTCTTAAAAAAAGATGCTCCGTTTTTAATGTTTCAACATTATGTTTTCTATGATTCTTCATATTCTTTGTATCGTAGATATGCGATGGTTTTGATAGCCCTGCTTGTACTTATTGGTTATCATTTGATATTTCCTTATTGCCCTAAACTTTTTTCTTCGTTAAAAAGAGAACGACCATCCATCGTTCCCTTTCATATCCTATGATTTCATATAACTATTTCCTATGGAATCAGCAAGCAAATAGAATATGCTGCATGCGCAATCGTCCACATCCAAAAGACTTCATCAAATAGTGATTCCTAAAGCTCAGTTTTCTATTTCCCTGCAATATCTTCAATTGTCGTAACCTTCATATTCCCATAACTGCCTTCTACCACATACACTTCATGATCCCCACAAAGTTCCATGATCTGTGCATCATCACTAGCTTGCAGCTGTTTTTGATATGCCTTGTGATACGCTTTTAAAATCGCACTTGTTCGAAAAGCTTGTGGTGTTTGTGCCTGATATAAAGTAGCGCGCTGCGGAGTCGTTTTCACCTTTCCATCCTCCACTACTTTAATCGTATCTTTCACCGGCATCATGAGCAAACAAGCATCATGCACTTGTAAGCTTTCAACAATACGATCAATACAATCCATGGTCAGCCACGGTCTTGCCCCATCATGAATCAATACATGTTCACACATCACCGCTTTCAAGCCATGATACACAGAATCTTGACGAGTTGCCCCACCTTGTACAAACACGATGTTCCCTTGTGTACATAGCTTCATAAAAACTTCGATATCTTCCTTACTGGCCACTACGATAATTTGATGACACCGTGTATCCTTTTGAAAGACCTGGATGGTTTCTTCTAAAATCGTATGTCCGTTTTTTAATTTAAATAGCATTTTATTATACCCCAAACCCATCCGGCTGCCGCTGCCTGCTGCTACGATAAGTGCTGTATATTCTATCATATTCTTAGCCTCCCGCTTTTCATTGTATGATTGCCTATGGCGTTGATTTTTCACAATTATATCATATATGTAATCTATTTTTAAAAAGAATATTGCAAAAGCTATGCTATAATGATACCAGATGTTAAAATCAAGGTATCATATACATAGAAAGAGGGATAAAGATGTATAAAGAACGTAGAAAAGCCTTAGCAAGCGCTCTTCCGGATACAGCAATTGCTTTGGTATGTAGTGGAAAAGCCCCTTACAAAGTCGGTGATGAAAAGTATGATTTCTCAGTTGATCGCAGCTTTTATTATTTAACCGGATTAGATAAAGAGAACATGGTACTTGCCATCATCAAAGTTGAAGGACGTGTAAGTGAGTATTTATTTATTGAACGTTATGATGAAGAATTGGCAAAATGGGTAGGCGGCAGAATCATGCCTGAGGATGCCGCAAACATCTCCGGTATCCAGGAAATCTATTGGCGTGAAGAAGCCATGGATACCATAGGAAGTGTCTTATCACGTTATTTTAGTGGTTATGCAAATGTTGATGTATATGCGGATTTCACGAAACAAGAAGCTGAACAGGCGGATAGTGAAGCGCATATTTTTGCACGTAGTTTACTGCAAAGATATCCACACATCGTTTTACATGATCTGGCAGGATACATCAGTGCACTGCGTTTGGTTAAGGATGAAGATGAATTGGCAAAATTACAAAAAGCCATTGCGGTGACAAAGGAAGCCATTGAAAATATGATGGCTCATGCGCATGCTGGCATGGGAGAATACGAATTGGAAGCTTATTTTGATTTCGTCTTAAAATCAAATAACTGTCTGCATTCTTTCCCATCCATTGTGGCAGGAGGCAAAAATGCAACTATCCTACATTATCAGGAGAATAGTCAAAAAATCAAAGACCGCTCTTTGGTTTTATGCGATTTAGGGGCAGCTTATTCTTATATGAATGCCGATATTACACGCACCTTCCCGATAAATGGGAAGTTCACAAAACGCCAACGTCAAATTTATGACATTGTTTTAACAGCTAATAAGATGATCATGCAGATGGTAAAACCAGGTATAACCTTACGTGATTTAAATAATGAATTGATTAAATTTTATCATCAAGAATTAAGTAAACTTAATTTATTAAAACATGGAAAAAGTGTTGCCGATTATTATTGGCATGGAGTTTCCCACATGCTTGGCCTAGAAACACATGATGTCACCTTGCCAAACTATAAACTGCAGCCTGGCAATGTCTTTACAATTGAACCCGGCTTGTATTTAGAGGAGGAAGGCATTGGCATACGCATTGAAGATAATGTGCTGGTGGTGGAAGATGGCTGTATCAACTTAAGCAAAGATATTATCAAAGAACCGGATGAAATTGAAGCCTTTATGGCGGCTCATGCCAAATAAATCCTACGTGCAATCGTTAAGAAAGGGGTATACACATGAAAAAAATTTATGCAGAATTTAAAGAATTCATCATGCGTGGAAACGTGCTTGACTTGGCTGTTGGTGTTATCATCGGTGGTGCTTTTCAAAAAATCATTGGTTCTTTGGTGAATGATATCATCATGCCAATCATTACGATGATTACCGGTGGCATTGACTTTTCCAACTGGTTTATCGCCCTGGATGGCAACACGTACACTTCTTTAGCAAAAGCACAGGAAGCAAATGCATCTACCTTGAATTATGGTGTCTTTTTAACAGAGGTCATTAACTTTCTCATCATGGCCTTTGTAATCTTCATGATGGTCAAAACAATGAACTCCTTAGCGCGTAAAGCCCTTCGAAAAAAAGAAGAAGAAGCAGAAGCACCTACGACAAAAATTTGTCCTTTCTGTAAATCAGAAATCGCTATCGAGGCTACACGCTGTCCACATTGTACCAGTGCATTGCCTAACGAAGAAGAGGCAGCTGATGAAGTGGCAAGTGAATAGACGAATAACTTTCTGAATGAACATAAATACATCAAAAGAAAACTGGAACTTCCTATCGTAAGACATTCTGCTTATAGGATTGTTTCCAGTTTTTTATTTCTGATTTTATTTATTTTTACGATGCTGAATGTGATAACTACAGCTCATCAACAAACGATTTGGTAAAAAGCGTGTCGCGATATAAGAGGCTTTCATCAACATGCCGGGAATGATCAGTAACTTTTTTTCTAACATACGGCGTATGGCAATTGCAGCTACCTCTTCGCTTGTTTTTCCATCCATTAAAAACTTAACATTTGCCACCTTATCGAATTCGGTTCTCACCGGTCCCGGGCATAATACCGAGATGGAAACATGACTGCCTTTTTTCTGCAGCTCTTTCCATATCGCCATCGACAAGCGAAGTACATAGCTCTTGGTCGCATAATAGGTTGCCATCAACGGTCCCGGTAAAAAAGCGGCGGAGCTGGCTACATTTAAGATATAGCCTTTATCACGACGAATAAAATCCTTTAAAAAGAGCTTGGTAAGAATATGCACCGCCTGTATATTAGTTTGCACCATCTGTAAATCTTTATCTAACTCCGTTTCATGAAATTCCCCATAATCTCCAAAGCCGGCATTATTGATCAGAATATCAATAGGTTCATGGACAAAGCGTTGGTATAACGCTTCACAGTTCTCACGTTTTGAAACATCTAAAACAACCACTGTAACATGTACTGGTAATTCCTTTTTTAGTTCCATCAAACGTTCTTTTCTTCGTGCAACCAGAATCAAATCAACTTTGGCCTTTGCCAGAACTCTGGCCATATCTCTTCCAATCCCACTGCTGGCGCCGGTAATTAATGCTTTCATAACATCACTTCCTTATGTCTTTACTATAGCACATTTTTTCGGTTATAACGCTCATTTCCTTCTAGGTTTAGAAAAAGGAGGTTAGACCTCCACGAGATGCTGTTTTAGTTTTCTGGTTACTTCTTCCATGGATGTGCAAGAAGAAATCACTTCTTTAATCTTTGTATCCGCTAAAGTCTTATTCCATTGTTTTAAGACATTATGAACGATGTGCAATTTATCTTCCTGCTTCAGATCATGAAACCAGAAGATTTCATCAATGACGCTTAAAAATGATGCAGGCAACTGTCGAGATAAGATTTGTTCCAGACTTTGGGTTTCTTGAAAATGCAATTCATTGCCACTTGTTAGCGTGAAATCACCATTCAAGATCATGATACAATGACGCAGATCCACCTTGTAAATATCATGTTCCATATACCCTTTTTCAATGGATTGACGTAAGAATTGCAGCTGTGCTTCATGCGCCATATGCAAATTCATGATACATACGATCGTATAGGGATTGCGTCTTAGTAAAGATAAATTATGCGCAAAGTTTTGTTCAAAGGCTGCCATATCAAAAGTTACCATATCTTCCTGATTAAAATAAGTGCGGTTAAATTTTTGCATCAGTGTCTTCTTCCCAACCCCGGGATTTCCTAAAAACAGCCAAACCCCTAAAGGACGTTGGGTAATCACGCCCTGCTCGATCCATTGTAACTGGGCAATCAATTTATCAATAACTTCTTCCTGTCCAATCAAGGATTCTTGCAGCTGCGCCTTTAACAATTGTACACGATCAACACTGGCAAGCGGAATCGCTGTAAGCTTTTCCACAACATCTTTAACCATTTCTTCATTGACTTGATGCGTATTGCTCGCTTTCGCACTGACACAGGATAAATCTAATACATCAATCGCTTTATCCGGAAACTTACGCTGTGGCATATAATAGTCACAATACGCGACGATTTTCGCTAAGATATCCATCGGAATATGCACCTGATGAAAATCCTCATATTCTTTTACCTTAACCTTTAACATTTCCAATGTTTCGCTTTGATTTGGTTCTTTGATCGTGATAATTTGGAAACGTCGTTCTAAGGCTCGATCTTTTTCGATATATTTTTCATATTCTTCCACTGTTGTAGCACCGATACATTTAATCAGTCCACGCGCAAGATATGGCTTTAATACACTGGATACATCAATGCTGCCTTCTGACTTACCTGCACCAATCATCTGATGGATCTCATCAATAAAAAGGATCACATTCGGATATTTCTCTAACAGGCGAATAATATTTTGCAATTTCTCTTCAAAATCACCGCGATATTTCGTTCCTGCTACTAATGAATTCAGATGCAGTTCATAAATACTGGCATTGCGTAAGGATGGCACCTGATTTGCCTGTATCATCCCAGCAAGCTTTTCCACTAATGCGGTTTTCCCCACACCGGGTTCTCCGATCAATAATGGATTCGCCTTATCTTTTCTTGACAATACCGAAATCATAAAAGAAAGTTCTTTATCTCTACCTATAATATCCTGATTTAAACCACAGGTATTTAGATTCCGTAATTCATTTACTTTATCCAATTCATTACGTCCCCCATGTTCCATCTGCATCAGCAATACATTCTCATCAATATCATAGCGATGCAAGATTTCCGTAGCCACACAGCTTGCTGTCTGCAGCAGTGCTAAGGATAAGGATTGTACGTCCATCACTTTCGCTTTTTTATGCTGTGCAATCTGCATGGCACGCTCTAAGATATCATCGACGACCTGGGTGATCTGGATTTCATCCACACTTTGATCACGCAAGCCAAATAGTACCATTAAATCTTCTTTCATCTGATAGTAACAAACACCCTGTGCACTGATTAACTGACATAACTGAGTCTCACTATCTTTTAAGATTGCCAGTAATAAATGCTCGCTTCCTATATAGTTGTTTCCCATATCACGCGCCTCTTCACCTGCGCTTTTCATGATATTTGTCACCTGTTTATTTAAACGATATTTCATATCTTCACCATCCGTTTCCATATAGCATATGATTTCTCTTGGTTGCTTTTGTTAGTATGGACTGCCAAATTCATTTAAAACGCAAGAAAGAAGTCTAAATCTTTCGATATCTTTATTGTATGAATTCAAGAGAAAGGATATGATAAACTCATAGAGAGGTATGAATGAATATGAACATAAAAGATTATGCAAAAAAGATAAACAAGGAAGCCATCTATTGTTGCTATGACACTTATATGGAAAATCCGAAAGAAGATGAAAAAGGTGATTGATGATGAATTGGCGAATCATCACCTTATCGCCAGCATGAAACTATTTCAAGCATAATAAAATAAAATTTACAAAGTAAAAGACTGCTCACCGATGTGATATGATTCCACCTCCGTGGAGGGTTTGTCAAGAAAAGTGTGTAAGTAAAATTGATTAAGACATCTATTTAAGATATTTTTCAATACGAGATGTAAAA
>NZ_CAXUBY010000027.1:0-41000 GCF_964249515.1 Eubacterium sp. 3_1_31 | reverse complement strand
CTCTCGTTGAGTGCCTGTTTATAATACATCAATTTATCTTTCATGTCAACGCTTATTTTTTATTTTTTTCACTTTTTAAAAGGCTTTTTTTACTCACCTTTTATGTAAACGTTTACACAGTTATTCATTAAAAAAAGAAGTTTTCTCACTATTGATAACTCCCTATCCTAAACAATTCACATAGCATCTTTTCCCCCTCCTAATCCTATCTTTTAAAAACATTACATACTCATGCCCTGAATTCATCATACTTTAAGATTTTATTAAAACCTCTAACCAAAACTATGCTATAATGATTAACGCAATGTGAATATATAGATGTATGAAAATAACAACGAATATGATCACATGGACGATAAACTACATTGAATATAGAAAAGAGGTAAAACTACAATATGGATATTCTAGTAAAAAACACCAACCGCAAGTTTCTACCAGTCATCTTAGGTACCGACGCCAATGCCTATGGAATAGCAAAATCCTTCCATAAAGAATATGGAATTACATCTCTCTCTTTAGGGAAAGCTCCTTTATTAGAAACAAAAAAAAGTAACATTGTAAAAGTAATGACCTTTCATGAATTTGATCATGATGATAACTTTGTTAAATATATTGAAGAAGTAGGTAAGACCTATCATCAATATTATGAGCACTTACTGCTCATCGCTTGCGGAGACCGTTATACCGAACTGATTGTTAATCACCGCGATGTTCTGGATAACTATTTTGTGACAAATTACATTTCCAATGAAATGAAAGAAAAATTAGAAAATAAAGAAGATTTCTATCAGATTTGTGAAGAATACGGACTCGACTATCCAAAAACTTTTATTATAACGAAAGCAAATAAAGATAACTTCACTCTACCATTCGACTTTCCTGTAGCGGCGAAAGCCAGCAATTCTATCGAATATGTAGATCTGGAATTTGAAGGAAAGAAAAAAGGCTACCGTGCTGAAAATATGGATGAATTAAGACAAATCCTAGATGCGGTATACAATGCCGGCTATACCGGCAGCATGATCATTCAGGACTTCATTCCAGGTGATGACAGTACAATGTATGTCTTAAACAGCTACTCTGATCGCGATGGTAAAGTAAAAATGATGTGCCTTGGACATTGTGTCAGTGAAGATTATACACCACATGGTATTGGCAATTACAATGCAATCGTCCAACAAGCAAATAAACAGGTATATGCACGCTATCAGAAATTCCTTGAAGATATGCACTACACTGGATTTTCTAATTTTGATATGAAATATGATGTCCGTGATGGTAAATTCAAAGTATTCGAAATCAATATCCGACAAGGTCGCAGCAGCTATTTCACAACTGCGTCTGGATGTAATCTAGTAAAATATCTTGTTGATGATTTGATTGAACATAAGCAAATGGAAACACATTATCACGATAATCCATATCTATGGCTCCATATACCACCGAAATTGTTGTTGAAGTATGTTTCTAAGGATTCTTATGCACAGGTAAAGCAATTAATTCAAGAAAAGAAATATGACACAACACTTTTATATAAAGAAGATCGCTCCTTATTCCGCGCCGTCATGATCCGCCGATTTTATCATATGGCTTATAAAAAGTATAAGCTCTATTTCAATAAACGTGGGATTTAATCATAAACAGCATTCTTGCTGTTTTTTTATTATCATCCTAGTAACCTATTCATTAGAGCACAAGAATGACCTCCCCCTTTTTTCTTTTTCACATTCAGGTGGATCGTACCTTAGTAGTCAAAACTTTTAAATAAGCTCTCTAATTTCTTAAACGTTTTCTTATTTTGTCATATTGTTTCCCTTTTTGATGTATGATACTATTAAGGGCAGGATAGGAGGTGCTCCATGAATTATCAACTAGGTATTATCGGTGGTGTCGGCTCAGAAGCGAGTGCATACCTATATGAAAAAATATTACGTGCAACCAAGGCACCTACCGATCAGGACCATTTAAATATGGTGATATTGAATCATGCCGAGATTGCTGATCGCACGAGCTATATCTTAGATCATACAAATGATAATCCTCTTCCTTATTTTATGGAAGATCTGCATTTACTCAATCAGATTGGGGTAAAACTCATTTTGATTCCATGTAACACTTCGCATTTTTTCTATGATGAATTTCAAAAGGTAAGTCATGCACCTATTTACCATTTGATTGACCATACGACAGAACGATTAAAAAAAGAAGGCATAAAAAGAGTTGGAATATTAGCGACTGATGGTACAATAAAAAGCCAATTGTATCAGAAAAGCTGTGAGTCACAACAGTTAGAATGGGTCATCCCAAATCAGGAAAATCAACAACATGTTATGTCTTTAATTTATGATGATATTAAAGCCGGTAAACCTATTCATAAGGATAAATTAATCAGCATCATCAAAGAGATGGAAGAACAGCAGGTTGAGCGTATGATCTTAGCTTGTACAGAATTATCGATTTTAAAAGAGCGTGAGCAATTAGATGAACGCTTTGTAGATCCCTTAGAAATCGCCATCGACTATACACTTGAAATGTTTCACAAGCAAAAAAGATGATTTTTATACAAATAGTCAAAGGTTTTCGCTATGATCAATAAGATCGATTCGTGAAAACCTTTTTCTATGATATCTTAATATATTTAAGTTTATATAGTATCTGTATTCTTTTTTTAATTGTAAAGCAAGAAGCAACTTTATTTACAAAACAACTTTAATCACTGCATCATACCGCCATTTATTTGCTAACAAATGCAATATATTGCTAATCATGAGAATTCATTGAACTAGTTTTAAATAACAGGTGTTCAAATAAGAACACCTGTTATTTCCACTTATTCTTTTCTTCTATAGTCCATGTAATTTTCTATTTCGTGTCAAAATAGCACCGATAATAGCAATCACAGCTGCCACTGGTGCGATCCTGATAAACATCCACTCAAAGATATGAACCCCAACTCCCTGAACCGCCGTTTCTGGATTACCGTAATCCCAATTTAGATAGGCACTATTTAATGTGAGGAAAAACACAAAAGTCACTACCAATAATAAGCACAATGTGATAAAGGCCCAATGCAAAATCTTCCGCCTTGTTTCCTTCCTTTTTGCCAGTTGTAAATTAATAACTTCAAGTTTTTCTGCTATTACTTTTACATCATCAGCCTCTTGTTCAATAATCGATTCACCGAGTAATGCACTAACTGGTGTTTCAAAAATTTCCGAAATTGAAATTAGCATATCCGAATCTGGAACGGATAATCCATTTTCCCACTTTGATATCGTTTGACGCACAACATTCAATTTGATTGCAAGCTCTTCTTGTGAAAGCCCCTTCGCTTTTCTAATTGCCTTAATATTTTCATTTAACATTTCTAGGCTCCTTTCTCATGTCCTAATACCACTATAAGAAATCCACCCTATTGCTACAAGCAATGCATTTTAACATATTAAAGCCAAGTAAGCCTCAAGAATTCCTTTTATACGAAAATGCAAGTGCAATGATGATCATCTCAGCAACATCCTGCGAATTTAACAACTGCAATCTTAATGTTTTTAACAACACGTTTTTTCATGTGATATCGCTAAGCTTTTCTAAACATCTTTTTCCTCTAAATAAATTGAATTGTTATTTGTGTTAATCTGGATGATTACATCATCGTCTTCTTGTCTGGCCTCTATCTCCCAATGCAAGATAAGACAAATTTCTTTTACAATAGACAATCCCAACCCTGTGGAATCTTTATGGCGAGATTTGTCACCCTTATAGAAGTTATCAAAAAGTTTTGATATTTCAATTGGGTCATTTAAATTATAATTCCAATAGCTAGCTTTTGGATACGGTTGCTATAAAGATAATAAAATTGTACTATACTCTTAAAAACCAAGGTCGCTATATGAAATCCTTTGCTTTGACATAATCGGTAATATATGGACCTTCATTAAAAATATTTAAGATATCTCGTAAATGCCTTATTATTTCAAAAACGGTTGATCATATAGCAAACCGCTTCTTGTACATTCTATATTAAATTAGCAAACCAAAAGTTATCAAATCAGCCTAAACACCATTTTACAATATTTTCAATCAATTCTGTAGGTAATGCTTTATCATAAGGAAAATAAATAGCATTTTTCTTAGTGACAAGTCCTTTTAACTCTAATGCAAAATTTTCAATAGTTTCAACTCCTACATAAAAACTGATATGCTTTTTACAAGCAGAAAATGAGATGGATTTTCCTTCTTTTTCATAATATGGCATACTCCATAATATACGTTCATTTACACAAGGGACACTGTTTTGTATTGCATTCATCATCTCCTTTAAGTGGGAGTGTGTTTCTATAGGTTGCGTATCTATATATTCTAATACTGTTTTAGGAGCTTCTCCACAGTAATGACCTTGATTCGTTCTTTTAAATTCTCTGCCGCATCTTGGGCACATCCACATATATTGTTTCCTCCGTAAATTCTATTTATTCTTTCATTAAATCTATTATGACATCTTATAAACTTGCATACAAATTTAAAACAACCAAAATCACATAGATTGTAATGCTAGTTAATTCTATTTATTGCTTTTCCAAGCCTTATTCTCATATAAATTCCATATCCCCAAACAAAGCACCCTACTGCTAGTGTTATCATTTTTTGTATTGTAGTCTTAGCCACAGCAGATGTCAATGTCATTGTAATAATGATTCCTATAAATATAAGTAATTCTGTTAAAACACGTAGGTTTTCTAATTCATGTTTGGCCATAAACATAGCTAGTGTATTTTGTTCAGATTCTTTTCTTTCCTCAAGCTCATTTAACCTTTTTCCACAGAGTAATTCATTTACACTAATATGTAATGCTTCACATAATTCAAGCATAAGTGATGCATCTGGCATACTTTTACCAGTTTCCCTTAGTTAAAGATATGAACCCTCTTTATCAGTCTACTTTTCCAATAAATCGGTAGTATATCTCTATTTCCTGTATTCTTTCGTTCTCCTCATTCGTTGTTGCTTCGTGAATAAGGATTTTTTCTATCATTGCATTTAATAACGGTGCTGTCAGTTCCTTTGGTACGGAATACTCCTTGATTAACTCAATCCACTTTTCAGCACCTATCATATCCTGTTCCATTTTACTTAATTCTTCTCTTAGGTTGGTTATCTGCTGTTCAAGTTCTATCTGCTCTTTTTGATATTTCCCCGACAGCATGATGAAGTTTCGTTCCGTTATCTTCTCACAGGCTCTATCTTCATACATTTTTGCAAATAAACGGTCAATCTCATTTTGTCGGTTCTCGGCTTTCTTCAAGGCACTTGCCTTTTTCTTCTTTTCCCGTATTCGCTCTGCATTGCCGACTTTCTGTATTTTGTTCAATACCTTTTCTTCGTCCTGCTGTACTGCCTTAGCCCAATACTGCAATCGTTCCAATACAGCTTGATACAGCACATCATAGCGGATATAGTGCATAGAACAATAACCTTTGCCAAACTGTCCGTAGAAACTACAAGAATAATAACTATACGGTGTTTTATTTGCCTTATTTGTCGCAAACCTCATAGACCAGCCACAATCCGCACACTTGACAAGCCCTGCAAATATCGGCGTTGCCTTTTCCTTTGTCTGTCTACGCCTTGATTTTATCTGCTCCTGCACACGATAGAACACTTCCTTGTCAATAATCGGTTCGTGCGTGTTTTCTACTCGAAACCATTCGCTTTCGGGCTTTCGTACTTTCTTCTTGCTTTTGAAAGAAACGGTTGATTGTCGATTATGAACGCTGTTTCCGATATAGACTTCACTTTTCAATATCGCCTTTACATGAGCAATCGTCCACTCATAACGCTTGCTTTCGGGCTTTCCCTCAAAGATATGAGCAAAAGTACCGTACCTTGTAAAATTCAACCAAGACGCTGTCGGGACTTTTTCTTCTCGCAGTATTTTTGTGATTTTGGCACTACCGTAACCTTGATAGGCTAGAGAGAAGATTTTTTCAACAATCCATTTTGTTTCCTCATCAACCAACAGTTTCCCTTTGATGTCGGGGTGTTTCTTATATCCTAACGGAGCATAAGCCCCATAATACGCACCCTCTGCAAATTTCGTCTTAAAGGCTGATTTCACTTTACGGCTCGTATCTCTTGCCACCCATTCATTGATGATGTTCTTAAATGGTGCAATCTCACTTTCGCCTTTTTCGCTGTCCACACCGTCGTCAATCGCTATGTAACGGACATTATGGCTGGGAAAATACAATTCTGTATATTGTCCTGTCATAATATAATTTCTACCAAGTCGTGATAAGTCTTTTGTTACAACACAGTTGATTTTTCCTGCCTCTATATCCTCAATCATTCTTTGAAAACTCGGTCTGTCAAAATTTGTTCCCGACCAGCCGTCATCAATATATTCATCAATCACATTCAAATGATGTTCTTTTGCATATAGACGCAACATACTTCTTTGTGTGGTAATGCTGGAACTTTCGCCCTGTAATTCATCATCTCGGCTTAACCTAAGATAAAGTGCAGTATTGTAAATCTGTTGTTTCATTGTCAGTTATCCTCCTTTATAACTAACCCGTGTTTACAATACCTGCTTGCAAGTAAAGTATAACACGGGTACTTTTTGTCATTCAATCTATTTCTTACAACTGCACCGATTTTATGCGATTGTCTGCTTTGCTTTTTCCAACATGACATCAGTTAGAAGTTCTTCCATTGTCTTTCCCTTTTCGGAGAAATGCTCTTTTACAACAATCTTTGTCTTTCCTCTGTTGCCAATGCCACACTTGTTATTTTTCTTTTGAATTGTTTTTACAGCATTATCAATAACACATACCCCCTTTCTGTAAAATCTTTCTAAGCAATTCAACGGCTTTTGTCATAGCCCACAGGACTTCCACCTCTGCATAGTTCTTATGTAGCCGTACCCATTGCGTGCGACGCTTTTAACGCTCAAGCTGTGGCTGTACGGGAGTATCATTATCTGACAGCACAGGTCATGGCGATAAAAGAGGACAAATCTTTTACAAGAACACAGATAGGTTGTCGCTCACTTTTGCAGGAGAAAGGTCATGGCGTATCTGTTTCAACGGCTCGCTGTCTGTCAAAGGTATTGAATTGCTTTATTCAGTTGTCAAAGAGCGATTGAAAGAAGAAAATCATCTTTCCTATATATCGCGTTGGAAAAGAGTAAAAGCGTAACCAATATTCAAAACTTTTTTCTTTTCTTGTACCATATAGGGAAAGAAATTGTCATTCTGCTAAGTTGATGATGAAAAGATTTCTTTTCACACCCTAACTACCTATGCAATACCGTTACTGCCAACTATGAAATGAAAGATTTTGTTTGCTCCATATAGGGAACGACAACTACCAAATGTTAAGTTGAGAATGAAAATATTTTCTTCTTTTCACATCAACACTCAACTGCTAATACCTGTTTGAATACAAATTGAAGATACTTTGTCTTCTTTCACATAACACTGTCCACTCATCTTGAATTTCCGACATTTTTTCAAAACTTTTCTTCTTTCACTCCATATAGGGAATGGAAACCTTGATTTGATGACCTATTTTCAAAAAAAGTTAGATTTCCTTTTCTCGTACCATATCTGTACACAAGTTGATGTTTTGTTGCAGATATTTTGAAGAAATTAAAAAATACCGTCATTCTCTTGTGGGACAGCGGTATCTATGCGTTCTTCTATGGTTGATTTTTCTAATTGTAATAAGTGTTTATGCTTATCTTTGAGTTCTGCCTGCTCAATCATATCTTTCAGTATCGTTGTATGATTTTCTCTGTCTAATGCTTGTACCATTTTTATGGTTGGTGCAACCTGTCTTTGTAACCAATGTAATGCCTTTTGTAAAGTATAAGGTTCTGGTTTAGTCGTTAATCGTATCGGCTCTCTATTTTCCCCTATAAACCATGCCCAATCATCATTTGTTTTCCATTGACTTTTCGGTTTATCATCTTCTCTATCAACAAAGCGGACATAATGATTGATGATAGAAAAAGCGGTGCGTTCAGCGTCCCGATAGGTCAGTAAATCTACAACCGCATAATAGGCTCGTTCATTCTTCATGCGTATTTCAAAACGGTTCTTGATTTCTGTATCTTCAACTTCTATGCCATTTTTGACATACTGCTCGTAATTTTTCTGATAGGCACACATATATAACTCACTACTGGTTGAACCGAGATATAAGGTTTCTCCTGTATTCTTTGGTAAATCGCTACCACATTTTTCCGTACCGCTGTAATCTTTCTGCATACGAAAGTAGGAGATACATTCGCCAGCCTTGTATTTTTCCTTTAACTTTGGAATATCTAATATTCCTGCTTTATCATTGATTGCCAAGTCAAGTCGTTTCATCTTACCACCTGCCGTTAAACAATCCAGCATAAAGTCATACCATGAGCGTTCCTGTGCCAATAGATAACTTTCCATTTGCCGACACCCTCTGCCTTTTAGTTCTAATAAAACACCTAAATGCTCTTGCATGGAACACATGATGTTGATGTCGCCTAAAACATATTTGCTTTCATATCCGTATTTTCCAAAATCTTCATAAAGCATATAATCGGCTTTTAGTTGTAATACTTCACGAATAATCTTTAATGCGTCTGTCGTAGGAAAGCGGACACGGAAGTAATCAATCAACAGAAATAGTGGTTCTTGCGGATTGAAACGCTCAATCTGTTTTTCTATCGTTTGTTTTAGTTCAGCAGAGGGAACAACAGTCCCATTCTCTATCTGGTTAAAATATGTACGACTGATACCACAGGCAACAGCAAGTTTTCTTTGTGTTACTCCATATTCTTCACGCTTTTGTCTTAATTCTTCTATAAAGTTTTTATCATTCATTCTTCAATTCCTCCAATCAAAAAAGGCAACTACCATATTTGATAATTGCCTATACTTAAATTTCCGCAAAAGAAAAGACAATCAATTTCTCGTTTGAAATCAACTGTCTTTCCTATGTCTTATTCAATTTTTATGTATTAAATGAGTGCTTTTTAGTTAACACCCTATTAAAAGCGATTTTACCTTGTAAATACAGCGTTTTCCGCTTAGTAGTGTATATTGTTTCTTGTTTTTTGTGCCCCCCTTGTTAGATAACGGGGGCTTACTGTTCGCTCGCAAGCTCGCTCAACTGCCGGAGTGAACCAGCCACTAAAAACGGTGGAAAAATCTAAGAGATTTTCCCACCGCCGTGTCTGGATCACTCCGCCTATTATGCTTTTTCGCTTTACCTTTTAATCCCCAATCATATTATACCTCTAATGCACGAATTAGATTTACCATTTCAATAGCTCCCTGTGCACATTCAGAGCCTTTATTTCCTGCTTTGCTACCAGCTCGTTCTATCGCCTGTTCAATCGTATCTGTCGTAAGAACACCAAACATAACTGGTGTTTCGGTATTTAAACTGATTTGAGCAATTCCTTTTGATACCTCACTACACACATAATCATAATGGCTTGTACTACCTCGAATAACTGCTCCCAAACAAATAATCGCATCATATTTTTTACTTTTTGCCATTTTAGACGCTATCAAAGGTATTTCAAATGCTCCCGGAACCCAAGCTACCTCTATGTCCTTTTCACCAACATTTTCTCTTTTCAAATTATCTAATGCACCTGCTAATAGCTTAGAAGTTATAAACTCATTAAATCTTGCTACAACAATACCGATTTTTATATTTTCTGCTACTAAATTTCCTTCAAAAGTGTTCATTTATTTTTCCTCCATATTCAAAATGTGTCCCATTCGGTCTTTCTTTGTCTTTAGATAAAAACTATCATAAGGATTTGCTTCTATTTCAATCGGTACTCTGCTTGAAATTTTCATTCCATAATCTTCTAACTGATAAACTTTATCAGGATTATTTGTAAGTAAATGCAATGATTTTATTCCCAAATCTCTTAAAATCTGTGCACCGATATAATATTCTCTTAAATCGCCTTGAAATCCTAATGCAAGGTTGGCGTCAAGTGTATCCATACCGTTATCCTGTAAATGATAGGCTTTTAGTTTATTGACAAGCCCGATACCTCGTCCCTCTTGTCGCATATAAAGCAATACACCAGAACCATTTTCTGCAATCATTTTCATTGCTTTATCTAACTGCTGTCCACAATCACAGCGTAAAGAGCCAAAGGCATCTCCTGTTAAGCACTCTGAGTGGACACGACATAGCACATCGTTTCCATTATTCAAATCTCCCATAACCAATGCAACATGATGTTCTCCATTCAATTTATTGATATAACAATGTGCTTTGAAATTCCCATATTTTGTAGGCATTTCTACAACCGAAACACATTCTACAAGCAAATCATATACTTTTCTGTATTCCTGTAATTCTTTAATTGTGAGGGTAGGTATATGGTGTGTTTGAGAAAACTGAATTAAATCAGGTGTTCTCATCATTTTCCCGTTTTCATTCATAATTTCGCAACATAAGCCACATTCTTTTAAGCCAGCCAACCTCAATAGGTCAACCGTTGCTTCTGTATGTCCATTTCTTTCCAAAGCACCTCCGTTCTTTGCAATCAGAGGAAACATGTGCCCCGGTCTACGAAAGTCAAAGGGATTTACATTCTCAGTCACACACATACGAGCCGTTAATCCTCTTTCTTCGGCAGAAATACCTGTTGTAGTATCCTTATAATCAATAGAAACTGTAAAGGCAGTTTCATGGTTATCTGTATTATCTTCAACCATAGGGGAAAGCATGAGCCTGTTAGCCAGACTTTCACTCATAGGCATACAGATTAAGCCTTTTGCATAAGTCGCCATAAAATTAACATTTTCTGTTGTCGCAAATTGTGCCGAACAAATTAAATCCCCCTCATTTTCTCTCTCTTTATCGTCCATAACCAAAACAAGTTTTCCCTCTTGTAACGCCTGCAATGCCTCTTTTATTTTTTGATATTTCATAATTCCTTTATCCTTTCTGCTAAAATCCGTATCGGCATAACAACTCTTTCGACAACTCTGTTTCATTGCTGTTGTCTATGAGTTTCTGCACATATTTCCCTAATATATCATTTTCAAGGTTTACCATATCCCCGACTTGTTTATTCTTGAGAATTGTTTGCTCCAAAGTATGAGGGATAACGGATACCGAAAAATCTGCTTTCGATACTTTTGCGACAGTAAGACTAATACCGTCAATAGCAATCGAACCTTTTTCAACAATTAGATTTAAGATTTCTCTTTGCGTATTGATTTGATACCACACCGCATTTTTGTCTCTACGCACAGACGATATTCTGCCTGTCCCATCAATATGCCCCGTAACAATGTGACCGCCCAACCTGCCATTCATAGGCATAGCTCTTTCTAAATTCACAAGGCTTCCATGTCTTAACAGGCTAAGAGCCGTTCTGTTCCATGTTTCATTCATCACATCAACTGTAAAAGATTGTCGAGTGAAACAAGTAACTGTAAGGCAGATACCATTGACTGCTATGCTGTCGCCTAAATGTATATCCTCTAATATTTTTGAAGCTTTAATGGATAGTTTACAGTTACAAGTATCTTTCTGTATTCTTTCTACTTTACCGATTTCTTCTATTATTCCTGTAAACATGGATAAATCACTTCGCTTTCTATGAAATAATCATTTCCCACTTGAGAAAAAGCATATGGTTTAAGCATAATGGCGTCATTAGGAAAAGCAACACCTTGACCACTTACAGGGCTTTTTGCACTCCCACCAAATATTTTAGGTGCTATATAAATTTGCACCTCATCAACAATCTGTTGCTCAAGAGCACTCCAATTCATTGCACTTCCACCCTCTAAAAGTAGACTGTCTATCTGCATATTTCCTAAACATTGCATTAAATTCATTAAGTCAATATGATTACCTTTTTTCTTCGTATAAATAATTTCACAACCACATTTTCTGTAAAGAGCAATCTTACTTTCATCAATAGAAGAAGTAGCGATATATGTTTTAATGTCATTCGCTGTTTTGATAATTTTTGATGTAATGGGTGTTCTTAAATCTGTATCACATACGATACGAATAGGATTTTCCCCGTTTTCTAATCGGCATGTCAGTAAAGGGTCATCTTGAATAACGGTATTCACTCCTACCATGATCGCAGTAACCTTATGCCTGAATTGATGTACTTGTTTTCTCGCTTTTTCGCCACTTATCCATTTTGATTGATTTGTATAAGTTGCTATTTTCCCGTCCATTGTCATTGCATATTTCATAAAAACATAAGGAATATGCCTTGTAACATATTTTCTAAAAACTTTGATTAACTGTTGACACTCCATTTCTAAAATTCCTATCACAACTTGAATGTTGTTTTCCTCAAGTACCTTTACACCTTTTCCAGACACAATAGGATTACAGTCTAAAGTTCCGACGACTACTCTTGTAATGCCACTTTTAATAATTGCTTCTGTGCAAGGTGGTGTCTTACCATAGTGACAGCATGGTTCAAGTGTTACATAAAGTGTTGCTCCTACAGGTGACTCCCTACAATTTTTTAATGCATTTCTCTCTGCATGCAATCCACCAAAGATTTCATGGTATCCCTGTCCTATAATTCGATTATCTTTTACAATTACTGCCCCAACCATAGGATTAGGATTGACATAGCCAGCACCTTTTTTTGCCAGTTTTATTGCTAATTTCATGTATTCTGTATCGCTCATTTTTACACCTCCAAAAAAATACATGCCTTGAATAAAATCTATCCAAGACATGCAAAAGAGGATTTATGCGATTAAAGAAAATGCTCTGAAACAATATAAAATCATTCCAGAGCACGCAAAAAAAGCATAAACTTACTTTCATCTTCTTTCATCCAGACTATACTGTCGGCTTTGGAATTTCACCAAATCATGCCTTTCGGCTCGTGGGCTATACCACCGGTAGGGAATTACACCCTGCCCTGAAGATAGTTATTCAATTACGGACAATTATAATATCTGATATTATATCTGTCAATAAAAAGTTTTTTTCTCGTTTATCCAAATACAATAATTTGCAAGCAGGTAAACACAGGTTATTTCTTAATATCCTTTTGTTTGGGAAACTCCGGTTTCCCACTTTGAAACTGCTCTGTTTGTTATGCCTAATTTTTCAGCAATCTGTCGCTGTGTCATATTTGATTCTTTCCGACAATCAGCTATAAACCTACCAATTTGAATTTGATTCATTCTTGTCACCTCCTAATCCAAAATATCATACAGAAGATATTAATTCTATACACAATGAGTCGACTATACAATAATCAACCTTTGGTTGATTAAACAACTTATAACTTATCCTTTTTGTTAAATAAGAATTTAACTATTTCTGGTACTCTTTTATTTTATCAAAATAGATATCTAAAAGTTCTTTAGAATAAGTCTTTTCTTCTGTTGAATTTCTGACTTCTTTCCAAAGAATAGATGCTACTTTTAATTTATTAGAATAATTTACACTGTTTTCATCTGCACAAAAATCTTTTAAAAATTGATTCCACTGACAAACTGATTTATCATATTGGGCATAGTTCAATTCGCCATAATAAATTTTCAGCATATCTTGTATTGTAAACGCTATATTTTTTTCACTTTTCACTTTTCTCCATGCTGCGGCCATATTTGCGGTAAATTTAAAAGGTGAAATGCCTGTTAAAGTCGAAAAACACTCTCTAAATTTAGCATTAAAAGAGAATCCACATTCAAGTAATGGTGTATCCAAAGTTACAACATCTACTTGAGCATACTTAGTTTGTTTTGAAGATTTTTTTATCAGATTACCTTTAAAATACTGCTCAATACTATAAATAAGTTCTTGCTTTGTACCTCTATACTCCAATCCTATTGATTTACATATTTGTGAGAGTTCTTCACGATACCAATAGTATTTACTGAACTCCTCAAATGAATTAATATTTATAAAATTAGGTCTATTTTCTACCATTCTTCCACCTTCACAAATCCAAATTTGATTTTTATAAAATCTATTATGACAGTTTATAAACCTAAATACAAGATTTTAAAAACTGTTCCTATTTGAACGCCTAAAATCATATAAACTAAAAATTAGCTCTCAACTTTATTGAATACAACCGTTTTAGTGTTTTAAAATCATTTTTTATTGCAAGTAATAATATATAACGTTCCTTTTCTTATCTCAATTGATTTTATGTTTTCAACATTTTCTGGTAACAGTTTAATAGGTGGAACTATTTTTTCTCTATTTTTGAATGGCTTTCCAAAATAAGGCAGTTTTTCATATTTTTGTGCAACTTTCTCTGTTTCATCACAAATCATGATTTTAGCACCTTTTTTTGCAACCCTAACCATTTCATAAATTGCTTTTTGTTTATCATTAAATAAGTTAATACCACCAATATGATAAACAACATCAAATGAATTATCTTTAAATGGCAAACTCTCAGCATTTGCATAACATAATGTAATCGATAGCTTATATTTATTTTTATTTTTTACACTTTGAAGAAGTTGCCCCATAGATATATCTATTCCGTAATAATCTGCATTTCTTGTTAGATATTTTACATTAGCTGCTGTCCCAATAGATACTTCTAATACCGTTGTATTTTCTTTAATATCAAGATAGTTTAAGTAATCCATCCGTGCTTTTTCTTCACCACCAAAAAAACTGTACCATATCTTTTGACCTATCTCATAGAATGGCGCAAAACTATTATAAAAATCCGTGCTCTTTTTATTTGAACCTTCTATTTCCTCTTTTTGAATAAATTGAATAATTCCGTTTTCATCTTCAACAAATCGTTCCCCAGTTCTATTGTCTATTAAACAATTTTCATCGACTTCTAATTCATTAAGATTATTTGGATTTTTCCATATCTTCTTTTTCATTTTTACATCCTCTGTGTATTTATAACGATATACTTAACACTAAATTCATATCAGTTCTTTTAATTAAATCTATTATGACACTTATAAACAAGAATACAAGATTTCAAAACAGTGTTCCTATTTGAACACTAGACTATATCTATATTTCTTATAAGAATTATCTCTTATTCTTTTATAGATTTCAAACTGTCTGTTTATCTCATCTTCTAAATTTAACATCATACCTTTTGCTTCCAATATACGTTCTATTGCTTGCTCAGGGGTAAGTATATGATATGGTAAAAATAATCCTCTAAACTCTTTCGGCTTTACAATTTTATAGACTCTAATCGATGATAATTCATACGTATATGAAAAATATCTATATAAATACCCTATCCAATACATTTCATTTTTTGTATATTTTACTGATCTTTTTTATATTCTTCTTCAACTTGTTTAATATCTTTTGGTTGTAAATTCATTTGCAAGATACTTTCATTATCTATTGCTTTTACCACTTTACTATTCATAAATCTTCGCATGAATATTTCAGAACTCGTTGATGTTAGATCCATTTAACAGAATCTCATCAATATAATTACCTTTTCCCCTATATTATATTCTCGCTAATTTTACTTTATCATCACCAAGTTTAGAATCAGAAATTCTAATCTCTTTATAGTAGTTCATTATCATATATCACAATACTTAAACAAGTTCAATATAAACTTATTTATATCATAGTACTTAAATAAGTTATATGTATTAAAATAACTTAAAGTAATATTGACAACTAAAAATTCCATGTAATCTTTCAACTTTATAACATCAAACTATGAACTGGCATGAGATATAAAGAATCATTTTGAGTGATATGTAAATACACTCAATTAGCTTTATAAAAAGCAAAGAGTTTTCGATTCAAAGAATATTATCTCCTATCCAGTCATTATATCATTCAGTTAAACACATCTTCATCTATGACTATCAAATAAAGGAAAAGTAATGCTGAAATGGTGTTTATAATTGAATACCTGAAAGCAATCAAACTGGAATTTGTTATTTAACAAACTTATTTGCCAATTTATATACTTGATTGATTTCTTTGCTTTCCAACTTCCAACTATCCAGTTCGGTTTTAATCAGCTCTGGATATTTTTTGCTTATATCCCTTAAAGCGTTACCTACCGACTTTCTAACATATGCGCTGGAGTCCTCTCGCAAATCAGCTAATCGTTCAATCGCTTCCATAGGGTTTTCTTTGAAATAAGGTCTGCTTGTCCAAATTCTTAAACCTTCTGTAACAGCCCGTCGAGTATTAGGGTTGCTGTTTTTCAACCATTCATCAATTATTGGAATAGCATTTTCGTATCCTTTTTTCTTACAGAACTCATCAAATGATTTTGCTAATATTTCTTGAACTCTCCAATTATCATCATTAGAAACTGTATAAGGATTTTGGAGGTCAAGCAGAGCGAGATACACGACAAAGTAAGCAGTTCTATCCGCAAAAGCGGCTGGCTTCCCAATCTTTTCCGCAGTATCGTAAGTCGAGCAAAAGACTTCCTGCAAAACCTTATCCGTGAACACGGTATGCCGCCAAAGCCCACGCCTGATATTGATATGGCGGAGTTCCAAACTATGCAAAACCTGATGATACGGGTACAGGACGAAGCAAGAGGGATTAGAAATTTGCAGGACAATGTTCTGCCCAAGCTGAGAACACAGCTTTCAGAGACAACAGGGATTTTCAAGGGCAAGGAACGAAAAGCTCTTACCGAGCAGATACAGCAGACCGAAGCCGAAATCTCCGAAAGGCTTGACAAGCTGCCCGATATTCTGAAAGAGGACGGTTATCCCGATGTGCAGGCGTTTATGGCAACCTACCGAGAGGCGGAAGCCGTTGTAGAACAGTACAACCGCAGTTTTGCCGAGTGGGAGCGACAGGTCAAGGAAAAGCGCAGACCGCAGAAATCGCCCGAAAAAGAGAGCGTCAGAAACAGGCTCAGGCAGTTGCAGGAGCAGGGCAAACAGCAGCAACGCAGAAAGAAATCCTTTGACAGAAACAGCCGATAGAAAACAACGAATGCCACGCTTTGCGAGACATTCTTATGTTAAGAAAAACCGCCGCTATGGTGTTACCCATACACGGCGGCATACATAGTCTTGTCAGCGTTCCTGCTTTTGAATGACGGTTATCTGCAAACCCTTTGCATTGATGTGCGTTTCCTGTTTGCATTTTGGGCAGTAGAGGGGATAGTTTATTAATACGGTATCTTCCCGCAGTCTGTCACGGGTTTTGTTGCCGCAGACAGGGCATAGTATCCATTCTGTTTTCGTGTTCATCACCGTTCTCTCCAATGAAAACTAGTATTCTCCACGCAAACAGCATTATTTAACTTTCTGCGAAGTGAAGTCCTGATACCTTGTGTTGTTCTTGATTTCAGCTTCATTCCCAAAGAATGCCGTTCCGTTGGTTTCAATTCCTTTTAGATAGTAATCAAGCCATGCGATTACATATCCATTTGCCTCATATAAAACTGCCCCATGGTCAACATTATTACTTAGCCTTGCCATTACAACGTCTGTATTCAGTTGCTCAAACATATCTTCCATTTTATACAATGGCGTTACTGTTTCACTGTCAAATTTTCCAGTCCCTGCAATTATCATTGTCGGTATTGTTACATTTTCTAATCTGTAAGCATACATATCATCCGTATCAAGATTAAATCCCCATTTAAGTCCTAATGCTAATTCTTGATTTGTTGGACTTAATGAAATAATTGCTTTATACATATCAGAGTTATCGTATTCTAAGGCTGCATTAAATGCTCCTTCGCCACCTTGAGAATGCCCACAAACTGCAACTTTACTTGTATCTACTTTATCGGCAATTTCTTTTGTATTTAGTGCAAAGTCAAGTGTTTCAGATGCGTGTTTTCCGTCCCAACTTATTTCGTAATTGCATCCTACAACAACATAGCCCCAACTTGCAAAATGTTCAAAAACTGCTTTATACTTATCCCATGGAGTTCCTGAACCATTTACCATAACAACAAGCGGATATGTACCTTCCTCTTTCGGCATATACACCACAAAATTATTATCATGAGAATCCACTTTTGGAGCATCATAAACCTTAGATTCAAATTCGTAACTACCTAATTTGTTATATTCCTTTTCAATAGTTCCTTCTGAGGCTATTGCATTCCAATATTCTTTCGGTGCGTTTTGTTTTCCTGATGCGATGGTCAGAAAAATGACTAAACCAATGACAAGTACCACGATTACCAAAAAAATGATAAGTAAAACTTTTAGCAATTTCTTCATACCCCGCCTATCTCCTTTATTCGCTCATATATTTATTCAAGTATTCTTCGACCTTCGCCATATATTCGGCATACAGCCTGTTGTCGTTCTGCAAATCGTGACCCGAATGAGGAAGCACGATATATTCGTGGGGAACTCCATTCTCGGTCAACGCTTTGTCAAGACGAACAGAGCCTTCATAAGGCTGAAATTTATCGTGCTGACCATATGCCATAACCGTTGGAACAGTATCTTCATTTACCCACAGGAGTGCTGAAGCATCCTTGACAAGTTCGTCATATTCTGCTGTGCCGAACATTTCAGCCGTAACCTCTTTGCCTGTCATCACGCTGAACATTTCCGCGGCGGCCTCCGCGTTTTGGTCAAAACCATAGCATTTCCAATCTTCGGGATAAAACGATGTAGGACCTACCCCTTCAAACGCCATCATTACAGGTACAGGAGAAGAAGATGCGTCACGGTAAGCATAAATCAAAGCAAGGCATCCGCCCGCTGATCCGCCTGCCGTAGCCATACGGTCAATATTGTATCCGAGCTTTCTTGCTTCCTCTATCACAAACGGAATACTCTCTTTAATTTCGTTCGACTGTGAAAGAACACTTGCTTCAGGATGAGCGTCATCACGCAAGGTATAGTTAATTCCGGCTGCAACATAGCCTTTGGAGCAAAGCCACTGTAATATTTCCTTGTCATCCGTTTTATCGCCGCTTGTAAATCCGCCTGCGTGGAGATATACAACTAAACCGTAGCTTTCCTTGCTATCATCAACAGGGAGATACAAATCGAATTCATTTGCGGGTTTCTCTCCGTATGTAAGGTCTGTTCGGACTGTTCCAATCTCATCGCTCCATTGCACTGAATATTGTTGCATTTCGGGAGATTTATAGCTTATTTTAATTACTATGGATGTTACAAATGTGACGATAAAAACCACGATACACAGAAAAACAAACGCTCCTGTTTTCATACCTTTTTTTGTACCCTTTCTCATAGAAAATTACCTCCGAACATCGTTCCGCCGAGCAGTAGGTTCATAACGGCACGGACGGCAAGTCTTCCGAGTACAAAAGCAATGACCATGACAACCAGTATAATGATTGCTCGTTTCATCGTAAGTGACATTTTCTTTCCTCCTGATATTTTTGTTCGCTATTGACATGCGCTTTTGTTCGCATTATAATGATGATACATTTATTTCGTCGTTATTATTGTATCGTCAAATATTTAAGTAATCAAGAGGTGTATTGAAAATGAGACAAAATGCTAAAAAAGTATCACCGATGAGCAACGAGGGGCGGAATGCATATGTTATAAAACATTTGACGGACGCATTTCTTTCGCTGCTTGCAGAGAAGCCGTTAGAAGATATTTCTATCAGCGAATTGGTTGATACAGCGGGTGTTGGAAGGGCCTCTTTCTACCGCAATTACAAGCGAAAAGAAGATATTTTGAAAGCATATTTAGACACTCTTTTCCGTGAGTGGACAGACGAATGGAAAAAGAACGATGGTGTTCCGCTAAGCAAGCAAATCCACACAATGATTGTTCATTTTGAAAAGCACCATTCCTTTTACCAGCTTTTGAACGAAAGAGGACTTACCTATCTTCTGAAAGACGTGATTATCGGTATTTGTGGGCCGAAACCAGAATATGAAAAGACACAGGCTTACACTACGGCGTTTGTTGCCTATACGCTGTATGGTTGGATTGATGTATGGTTTCAGAGGGGAATGGTGGAATCTGCTGATGAAATTGCAGAATTATTTTCTGCACAGGGACTATTATAATATATGACCGAGATTATAAAACGGGAGACGGTATTTATAGACCGTCTCCCATTTGTATTATGCAAATATTAAATCAGCATTGACAATCTCCATAGCTCGGTTGCGAATGTTCGCCATTCGACCAATCCACAGCATTTGATTTTCTGCTTTGAGTGCTTCAGTCATGCCCTCTCTTTCGGCAAGTTGTTTCACCAACCGAGAAAACATTTCTTCCGCTTGCTTATCAATATCGGCAAGATAACTGTTCAGCTTACCGTTTGTCAGAAGCATTGTATAGGCCGCCTTTTTATGCTCTTTCAGATATCGTCTGTGCTGCTGTCCCCAAATGCCGATAGGTCTTTCTTCTTCGGTTGGTAAGGTAAGACAAGGAATATAGTAATCTCCCTGCAACTCATACCAAAGACCGTTTCTTTCATCATAAATATACTTGTCCATTAAAAAATCCTCCGTTATAATATATTCGCACATATATCACAGTTCTCCGATTGCCACACTCTGTTATATCTTGTTATCAGATTTTCTTGCCCTTGAATTTGCCCTTATAAGCAGTCAGGGAATGAGTAAACTTGTGTGAAATCATATAAAGGGATAAGGCGAACACATTGCGATAAATCCTTTGTTTTCAAGGCTTTTGGAGGATTTTATTGATAACCTATAACCTCTGTTAAGAAGTCATAATTTGTTGTAATTCAAATTCTAATTTACCAAGTATATTGTCTTATTATACGTATTGCTTTTTGCCTATCTTTAAAAATTAAATTTTGCATACTATCGTCATATATTTTCTCATATTTTACTAATGCCTCAAGAATAACATCTATAAGTTCTGGTTTATATTTTGCTATAATAACCACATCTTTAATACATTGTCTTGCTGTGATTGGTTTTTCATCTTCAATATGTTTAAGCCATTGATTAATAATATTATTAACTTTACTATCAGTATCCCATTTTGCATTATAAGCAATTAATCGTAATCCTCTTGTACGAATATATGAATTTGTATGATCATCCATCATATCAACAAACTTATCAAAGTATGGATATAAGTCATTACATTTTTCACTTATATTCAACAGTTCTTTCCATATTTTATATGCTTGTTTATTATCTGCGCAAACAAGCATTTCAACTTGTGTATCAAAATTCACTTCTATCATCTCCTTGACCTTACAAATTCTAATTTTCTTTCATTAAGTTTATTATGTCATCTTCTAAACTAGAATGCAAGATTTAAAAAAGGTGTTGATATTTGAACACCAGACTATCTAATTACACTTTCTACACAATCATTCTATCGCATGGATAAAATAATAACAGCGAATGATTGAAATTTTGCGCTAACTTTACGCCAAAAATTACGCCAGATTTTACGCCTAATTGTTGCTTATTTGCTGCTTATTTTCCACCAACTGAGCCACTTTTCGAAATTTTATAGTACTTCTTGTCACTTTTTATGAAAATCCACAAAATCACGGAACATGAAAAAAAGCCCTTAAATAAAGGCTTTTTCTCGTTTTTTTAATTTTCTTTTGCTCTCTTAAGAAACAATAACTATCTCTTAGAGAACTGTGGTGCACGACGTGCAGCCTTCAGACCGTACTAAACATCTCTATGGTGCGTTTTTCCTTGATATTACGGGCTTTTTCGGCTTTCTGCTTCTCAGTTATCCGGTGTGCGGACCATAAAAAACGACCTTTTTTCATTCAGCGATAGCCTGATGAAACGCACCATTTACTACCCCAAACAACTCCTCTGGTTTATTATACTTCACTTTTGCATAGATGTCCATAGTTGTTTTGCTGTTTTCGTGTCCGGCAAGGTATTGTACTGTCTTTGGATCAACGCCCGCATAGAGAAGATTGGTGATGTAAGTGTGCCGCAGCTGATGAGGTGTCACATCAAAGTCCAGCGTATATTTGATTTGGGGTTGATTCTTCTGGGTCATACCCAGCGTTGGAGTAACCGTATATTTGATACTCTCCCCATTTACATACTTATAATAGTTCCGGGGCTTAGTGGAGCGGACAACGACATACTGCCACACTCTTTGGAACTGCGAGGCAGCCAGTGGCTCTCCTTTGCTGTCAGCGATCACATAATCTGATATGGAATTTTCTTTCGTTTCTCTCAGACAGTCCACCAAACACTTCGGTATCGGAATATCCCTTTTTGCCGCCGGAGTCTTTAGCACCGTAGAAACCACGGGTCTGTTATGCTCTGTACGCCATGCCCGCCTCACCGATAGATAAGGTGTATCCTCGTCCAGAAACACACAATCCCATTGCAGTGCAAGAATTTCTTCCCGACGCAGACCGGAATACAAACCGAGCATAATAAACAAATATGGAGGAAGCCCCTTGACTGTATCCAGAAGCACGGCTACCTGCTGATCTGTCAATGCCTCCTTCTTTTTTGTCGGTTTTCCGCCTTTACCGGATATTCCCGCACAGGGATTGTGTTCAAGAATTTGGTTTCTCTCTGCCGCATAAAAAATGCACTTGAGCAGCATATTGACCTTATTGTATAAGCCTTCCGATTTCTTTGACAATGGAACAAGAGCCAGCCGAATATCGTCAGCAGTCACTTCTTCCATATACATCTCTCCCAGAGGTTTGATGATATAGTTTGTCATATCCCTCGTATAACCTCTGAGTGTAGACGCAGACACCTTTGCCGACTGCATCAGCAGCCACTTCTCTCCATACTCAGCTACTGTCGGGTGCTGCCGGTGAAAGATAATTTCTTCCACCTTCTTCCGGGCCTCTAACTGCTTCTCATACAATTCTTCACAAGTAGCGGCATACAAACTCAACTCTTTGCCATCTGCATCCGTAATCCTGGTTCTGTAATACTGGATTCCTTTCAATGTAATGGTCCCATACTTCGGGATCTGTGTTTTCTTTTTTGCCATCTTTGATCGTCCTTTCTTGATAATGTGTAGTCTCCGTATCTACACTCTCTTTTTATCAGAAAGCCTCGATTTAATCAAAGATACGGCTGATGTAAAACAAAGAGCGAGACATCCTTGCCTCGCTCCTGCTTTACTTCCTATTTTATTATTACTGTGCTGCGTCCCAGCTTGCAAACGCGCAACTCATTGATCTGACCAGCTCATCTGGTCTGTTGTACTTAACCTTTGCATAAATGTCCATGGTAATCTTGCTGCTTTCATGGCCTGCCAGGTATTGAACCGTTTTGGGATCTACCGATGCATGAATGAGATTGGTAATGTAAGTATGCCGCAGCTGATGGGGTGTTACTTCAAAGTCCAGACTGTAAACCACTTTTCCGTTATGAGCAGCCTTTTCCCCCAAGACAGGTGTGACAGTATGCTTTACTCTTTTTCCATCTTCATACCGATAATAGCTCCGCTCCTTGACCGTCCTCGTAACAATATACTGCCAAAGTCGCTTAAACTGCGTGTAGGACAGCGGTTCGCCGTCCCGGTTTGAAACCACATACTCCGAAGTCGATGTTTCCTTTGCTGCTTTCAAACACTCAGCCAAGCAAACAGGAAGAGGGATATTTCTCTCCGCAGCCTTGGTTTTCAATTCGTCTGAGATTACCGGTCTGTTGTGTTCTGTGTGCCATGCCCGCCTTACCGTCAGATATGGAGTATCCGTATCCAGATATACTGAATCCCATTGCAGAGCAAGAATTTCTTCCCGGCGCAGCCCTGCATATAAACCAATCATGACAAAGACATAAGGCGGCAAATCTCGGATAGCATCCAAAAGTCGTGCTGCCTGTTCATCTGTCAAAGCCTGACGATCCTCTTGTGGAACACCGCCACCTTTTGTCGTGAGATAAATCGTCGGGTTATGGTCAATGATCCTGCTTTCCATCGCTGCGCGAAAGATAGATTTGTAAAGGATTACCACAGATTTATAAACCGATGCAGATTTCTTGGAAACCGGAACAAGGGCAAGCTGAATATCATCCAGGCTAACCTCACCCATCCGTTTATCTCCCAATTCCGCTATAATATGCCGCCTGACCTTTGAGGTGTAATCCGTCAAAGTAGTAGCTCGTACATGAACCGACTGCATCAGCAGCCACTTTTCACAATACTCTGCAACTGTGGGCGTTTTCCGATGAAAAGTGGCATTCTCAAACTGTTCCAACGCAAGCGTTTCTTTGTTGTATAGTTCTTCAGGTGTTTTTGCGTAGATAGCTACGAGCTTACCATTCGTGTCTTTGATTCTGGTCCTATAATATAGGACACCTCTTTTCATAACTGTGCCATATTGAGGAAGCATTATTTTCCTATTTGCCAATTCCTCCACCTCCTAAGAATATACTCCAGCGCTGTATCTATGTTTTATCAGACCATTATGATTTCGACAAGGATACGGACCGGCTCACACTCCAGCTCTGCGAGGTTTACGATAAGTTGCGTTCTTTTCTGCTGGCTTTGCTCTGTGGGTGCATTTTGCGATATACTCCTGAAGGCCCGCTGAGGTAAAGTACACACAGCCATTCTGCACATATTGCACATAAGAAATAAGACCATTGTTACGGGCCGCGTCCAGCGTTGCAATGCTGATACCCAAAATTTCTGCTGCTTCTTTTCGCGTAATAAGTTTTTCCATAAAGCATATTTCCTCCAATCCGTCAAGTTTGTCATCGTGTTTGTTCAAAATCACATGAATACGCTGGCAGCCGAAACCACCAGCGCATGGTATCTGATTTTGAACAGAAAGCGGCAAACGCTTCCTATTTATATTTCTCAGCTTTCGTCACATTTGCCACGCCCCCTGACGATGGGAACACAACAGGTCTCCGCTGGCGCGGATGTCATAACTCCGCAGCATCGTTCGTATCGTGTGCCGCAGGGTTCCCCCCAAGTCTTTGGCGGGCCGTGAGGAAGTATCTTTAAGCCCCCATGTAGTCATCGCGCCAAATCTGCCACCATTCTTTTATGAAATCGTAGATCGCTCCGAAGCAGTGCTTTCATCACCTCCCTGACTGCTCCATCCTCGCGGCGTTTCATATTCGCTCGTACATGGGTTATGTACCTGTTGTGCTGTCTATTCGATTGTCAATGTGCAGATGAAGGAGGAAAATTTGTCCTTCTTATTAACACTGACAAAAAAGGCAAAAAACAGGCGCATCAAACGAAACTTTATCAAAAATATTTTCCGAGCTGCTTTAAGCCGCGCCGGATACTGTCTCGGACACGGCTTGGGTCTACACCTTCTACCCCGGCAATTTCATTTACCGTCATTCCCAGGTAATATCGGGCATAAATCCTCTTTGCCTGTTTTTTCGGTAAATTCATCACAGCAGAATAGACCTGCTCCTGAAGCTGTTTTTCCTCCAGAAGCATCTCCGGTGTTTTCGGCTTCAACAGCACCGCATTTTCAATGCCATTCTCGCAATCCAGAGAATACTGTGCTTTATAACGATACATCTTTCGCTCATACGCAGCCTCCGCACGTTCAGCTGCTCGAATAGTCTCCATTACTTCCTCTGTCACATCTACAAAAAAGTCTGTTGTATAAACATCAGGATAAAGTTCCCGAAGGTTAATTTTCTTCATTATGTACCTCCATTTCGATTCACGGGTGATTGACGAGTGAATCGAATGGAGGTGGGGAACGACACCGGTATACAGCCGGATTATCTCCGAAAAAAAGGCAACAAAAAACGCCAGATTCCCGCAATGGGAAACTGGCGCACCAAGAACAGTCATTATTATGCTGAATCACATGGAACGATAATGCCGATGCAATGCTATACTTGCCCGGAGGAGGGGCAATGCTTTTTTTAATTGATGTAGATCATGGGAGCTTTGAAAAAGCAAAAGAGACACGGCAAATTAACCTCCAAGCGGCTACCGTGTCCCTGCAAGTCGTCATTAGTTTGTGTAAACGCAAAGAAACGGCGGCTCTGAAATTGTCCTTCAAAACCGCCGATTGAGTTCAAACCTTAAAATAGCGCACGAAATTATCTGCCCCAGTCAACGGTTTTTTTCTTTCCCCGGACGGGGCAGATAACTTATTATGCAGAGCGGAGCCGATGTGCGCTAATCGGTTCCTTGTACTTTCTCCTTCAGCTTTCGGAAAGATGTATCACTGATGGCGTGTTCAATCCGGCAGGCGTCTTGTTCCGCTGTTTCCTGATCGACGCCAGCAGCGATAAACTGCTCCATAAAAAACAAATGGCGTTCATAGATTTTCTCGGCAATCTCCCGACCTATGACGGTCAGATGAAGGAACCCATCATCATCCACGGTCAGAAAACCTCCATTTTTCAAAACGCCTACCGCATGGCTGATACTCGGTTTGCTAAAGCCCATGTGCCGGGCAAGGTCAATGGAGCGGACCATGCCCATTTTCTTTTGTAGAACAAGGATAGCCTCCAGATAATCCTCCCCAGACGCATGAATCTTCATCAGTTCCTCCTTTATGCTTATTGTTGAATCCTCCAGCCCTCAGCCTGTTCCCGAATCTTAATAAATTCCTGATAGGTTCCCCTTTGAGCCAGCAATTCCTTATGGGTTCCTTTCTGCACGACGGTTCCACCATCAATGACAAGAATTTGATCCGCATTTTCAATCGTCGCCAGTCTATGGGCAATCGTTATGATTGTTTTACCATGTGTCAGTGCGGAAATAGCCTCTTGAATCAAATGCTCATTCTCTGGGTCAATGCTGGCCGTGGCCTCGTCCAAAATGACAATCGGCGCATCTTTCAGCATGGCTCTGGCAATCGAAATCCGCTGCTTTTCACCGCCGGAAAGAGAAGAACCGCCCTCCCCAATGACGGTATCATATCCATCTGGCAAGGCCATAATAAAGTCATGGCAGCGCGCTTCTTTTGCAGCGGCAATCATCTGTTCCTCCGAAGCGTCCGGGCTGCCGAATTTGATATTGTTACGGATTGTATCCCGGAACAGATATACATTCTGGAACACCATACTGATATTTTTTAGTAAGCTGTCACAGGTAAATTCTCGAATATCTGTTTCTCCTAAAGTGATTTTTCCGGCGTCAACATCATAAAAGCGTGCAATCAGGCTACACAGGGTAGACTTGCCGCTCCCGGAGGGACCTACAATCGCTGTTGTGGTATTCTGCGGAATCGTGAAATTCACATCATGCAATACAGTCCGTTTATCGTAACCAAAGGATACATCCTGAAAAGTAATGTCATACGAGGTCGGTGTAATATCTTTTCCGTCTTGGTCGATATATTCTGCATTTTCCAGAGCTTCCAGCTTATTCATAGCGGAATCTATAAGACCCAGCATGTGAGCCGCGTCGTTAATGTTTTCCACACTTCCAAAGATTACGAAAGAAAACAGAACAAACATCAGGAAATAAGCAAGACTCATTTGCCCGTTAAGTGTCTGCCATGCACAGATAAACACAATCCCCATAGATGCCAGTTTTAAGGAGAACAGATGCAAGCAGTTAAATGGCGTATAGCCTTTTTCTACTTTGATATGAATATTTTTCAAATCCGTATTTGCCTTGCGGAAACTTTCGATAGAAGCCCCTTCCTGTCCGAACGATTTAACGATGGACAGCCCGCGGATATATTCAATCGCAGAGCCAGACATATCCTCCATGGCCTGGTGCGTGATAGCAGCGGTCTTTTCACTATGCCTGCTGATACCATGTAAGGCCAATGAGGAAAAGGCAACGCCGACAACAGAAATCACTGCTGCGGCTGGACTCAGGAAAAGGAAACACAGAAGAATTGCAATAAACTTTGCATATCCGTTGATGATGATGTCAACCATCTTCATTCCCTGCAATTCAAGTGTGGATAGCTCCGTGGTAACACCTGTCAGAATATCGCCCACGCTGTTTTTAGAAAAATATCCCAGAGGAACCCTTTTCAGCACATCGCCTAAATGGATTCGCTGCCCTGCGGCTACTTCATAGCCAATGCTTTCCTGCAACACCGCCCGCAAATAAGAGAGTAGAAAGTTAAGCGCAATCGAGCCAACAATAATCCAAAGCGTCTGCCAGATCAGGGAGGATTCTATTGTGTTGCCTGCCCAATAAGCTGCGATTGCTTTATCAAGGGCATAAGCGGCAGCCATTGTAGGGATCGCCGTAGACAGGCTGCTGAAAAAGGAAAAAACAGAGCCAAGATAGAGGCGTCCCTTATATTTCCCCGCCCATTTAATGATCCGTTTCATAGACTTAAACATGAGCGGCCACCTCCTTCTTTTCACTCACAGACCAATTCTTCGCCCCGATGTGGGCTTTCCACATATCCGCATAAAGCGGACACCGCTTCAACAATTCTTCCTGCTTTCCGCAATCCACAATCCGGCCTTTTTTCAACACGACAATCTGATCTGCGTTCTGAATGGTGGAAAGGCGGTGGGCGATCACAAGAAGAGTTTTACCCTTTGATAACGCCATGATAGATTTCTGAATTTTATCTTCGTTCTGCGGGTCAGTAAATGCTGTCGCTTCATCCAAAATAACAATCGGGGCATTTTTTAGGATCGCCCTCGCAATCGCAATTCGCTGTTTTTCGCCGCCGGACAGCCTCTTTCCGGCATCACCGGCAGGGGTATCATATCCTTTGTCCAAACGCACAATAAATTCATCACAGCAGGCCGCTTTCGCCGCCGCATATACTTCTTCATCTGTGGCGTTTGGATTTCCAAGACGGATGTTTTCTTTCAGGGAGCAATTAAACAGGAAGTTATCCTGCGTCACAAAACTGACCAGTTCGGAAAGCTGGCGTATAGACAACTCTTTGATATTCTTCCCCCCAATGGTAATGTTGCCGCCTGTCACGTCCCAAAACCTTGCAATCAGACGGGCAATCGTTGATTTACCGCCGCCAGACGGTCCTACAAGTGCCGTAAAACTTCCCTCTGGCAATTCCAGGTTCACATCATGCAACACTTCATTTTGCTCGGAACCGTCATAGGAAAAGGTTACATGCTTCAACGCAATATCATTGTGAGGAATAGATACGATTTTCCCTGAATCCGGCAGTACAGGCAGGTTCAAAAGTTCATTTGCCGCCTCTACTGCATATTCCATAGACTTTGCTTCGTTAATGAAAGTGGTTGCTTTCATCAACGGTCCAACAATGCTGAGGGAAAGGATAATCCCCATTGCAAGCTCCGCAGGGGAGATACTTCCATTCTGCACCAGCAAAAGGCCGACAGGAAGAACCCCCAGGAGCGTTGTGGGCATAATCGCCATCATAAGGTTCATCGATTTCCATGTACTCTTAAACCATGCCAAGGTAAACTCTTTGAACGACTGGACAGCATTAACAAATTTTTCATAGGAGCTTGTGCTTTGGTTAAAGGCCTTTACAACCTCGATACCTTCCACATACTCGATAATAATACTGTTGACGTGGTTATTTGCCTCCATATAAGCGGCGTACTGGCTGTTATAGTTCCTCATAAGGAAAAACATAGGAATCATGGCCAGCACCGGAGCAATCAGAACCGCCAATCCCATGCGCCAGTCAATGACCATCATCCAGGTAAAAATTGCAACAGGGAGTAGGAGGTTAGAAGTCAATTCCGGGATCATGTGTGCCAAAGGCGGCTCTAAATCCTCCACCTTATCCATGATGATATTTTTCAGATAGCCGATTCGCCGCCCCATCACTTCGCCGAGAGGCGCTTTCATCAGCCGGTCCGCAATTTTAAGCCGGATTCCTTCCAAAATGGTATAGGCTGAAATATGCGCCAGGATCGTAGAGATTCCATGGCAGGCAACCCGCAGCAGGTAGCCCGCTGCTCCAACCAGACACCAAATCAGAATGCCATTCAGGGTCACATTCTGATTGATAAATGCCAGCAGGATTTCATATACAGCCCAAAAAGGAATAAACCCTCCTGCAACGCTCAGAATGGCGCAGAATACCGAAAGAGCCATTTTCCCCTTGCATGGTGCGGCGAAGGAAAACAGAATTTTCACCCAATTATCTTTTTGCTGCTTCATTACAATCACCTTCCTTCTTTTTAGTCAGCAAAGAAAAAAGGATGGGTAGTCTTTGCTAACCATCCTTATTGTAGCAGTATTCAATTCTTCTTTCCTCTCCAAAACGGCATTTATGCACCGTTTAGAAAAAAGATTTTCGATATTCCATCGGCGTCTGCCCTATCACCTGCCGGAAAGCTGTTGCAAATTTACTGGGGCTTTCATATCCCACAGCTCCGGCAATTTCCGCAATCCCTTTTTTGGAATCCTGCCGGAGCATTGTGGCAGCAACGTTCATCCGATAACGGCGAAGATAGGAATACATGGAATCTCCGTATATTTCCTTAAAGCAGGTTTTCATCCCCGTCAACGAAATCTGGAATCGTTCAGCTAATTCATCCATCGTGTAATGCTCCTGCAAATTTGCCGTAATAAGATCATGGATCGCTTTGATTTTTTCTACCTGACCTTTATAGAAATAAGGGCGATCTTCTTTGGAATCAGAAAACTGCAAAGCGTCCAGATATAAAAGCAGCTCCAGGGCTTTTACTTTATAGTAGTCACTTTTGATCTGCTGCGGGACAAAGTAAAGCTCTGAAAAAATATGTTCAATTCCTGGCTCATTATGAATCACAAACGGTTTCTTGTCATTGCAATACTTTTTTTGAAGCTCGTACAAATCAACAGAAAATCCGCCAAAAAAGTCTTTCAGCGCCGGCACAGCAATGTCCAGATCAAATCCCAGGGTCATCCCATGATAGTGGCAGAGTGGAAAGCAGAACCGTCCCGAATGGGAACACCGGTCATCCACACGCATCTCATTCTCTTGCAAATAGCTATACGCATGATTGTCAATCTCGCTTTCGATCCGTCCCTCCCTGCAATGGTCTATATAGAGAAGCGAACTGTCCGTACTACTCTGAAAGTAGGAGGTACATTCTTTCAGGTGCATATCGCTATACATCACAAAAGCGCCATCAAAAATTTTGTGGGCTGTCATGGTTCCCTCGCCGCTCTCGTCAAAAAGCTGCAGGACAACGCAATCCTCAGTTTCAATGACATTTTTAACATTTGAGCCGCAGTTTATTTTACCATCAAACAGTTTGATTTCCGCCGCCTCCTTCCATCATAAAGAAATTAAATAACCGTTCCCGTCCTTCCGTATCCTGGAGGAAATAGCTTTCCTCCAATCTGCCGTTTTCCAGATGGATCACATAATTGCAGCACCTGAGTATAAATTCAGGATCATGGGTCACAATCACAATGGTTTTTCCTGAATCGGCAAGTCCTTTGACCGAATCGGCCACCTGCCTCATATGAAAGAGATCAAGGCCGCTGGTAGGTTCGTCAAATAGTATAACCGGACGTTCAGAGGCAATCGCAGAAGCAATCGCCACACGTTGTTTTTGCCCTCCCGAAAGCCCCATCGGATGGCAGGCTTTGTACGGGAGCAAATCCATTTCTGTCAAGATAGCCTCTGCCTTTGCCACATTTTCAGGCGATTCATCGGAATCTTTCCCCGGCATACTTAACAGGACTTCCTCTAAAACGCTCTCCGTAAAAAGCTGATGATTTACATCCTGCATGACCATATAGCATAGCTTCAACCGCTGTTTGCTTGAATAGGAAGTACCATCTTTTTCGAGGATACCTTTACATCTTTTTTCCAATCCGCATAAGCAACGAGATAGTGTCGTTTTTCCGGCTCCATTGTGCCCGATGACCGCCGTTACATTTCCGGCAGGAAGCTCTATATTTTCCAGAGAAAGCGTTTCCGGCTGTTTCTTGTATGCGAAATGGAAGTGGTTCAGTTTCCATATCCCCTGCCCTGAATGTAGACTGGCAGGCTCAATGTCTGCAAACTCACCCAGGCCAAGAGGCCGTAATCCCATTTTAGCTTTTTCCGCCGCCGGAATCAACTGAAATTCCGGCAAAGTATAATCCCCTTGTATTTCCCCGTCGCTTAAATATATGATCCTGTCTGCCAGATCATAAAGATAGTAGAGCCGGTGCTCCGCAATAATAATTGTTTTGCCCTGTGACTTCAATATTTTTAACAGTTTCCGAAAATCAGCGATGGAATAGGCGTCAAGGTTGGAAGATGGCTCGTCCAAAACAAATACATCCGGTTCCACAGCGGCGGCAGATCCACAGGCGATTTTTTGCTTTTCCCCACCGGAAAGGGAGAAAACACTTCTGTCCAGCAGATTTGTAAGGTTCAACTGCTCTGAGACCAGCTTTACCCGCTTTCGGATTTCTGCTTCTTCCAATCCATGGTTTTCACATCCAAAGGCAATTTCGCTGGTCGTATCCACATTAAAAAATTGAGAACGTGGATTCTGAAAAACAGAACCCACTTTTTTTGATATGTCAAACAGGGAAAGCCCTCTCATATCTTCTCCATCAAGCATGACAGTGCCTTCCAGCTTTCCATCGTAATAATGAGGAATCAGTCCGTTAAACAGCCGTGTCAGTGTGGTTTTACCGCAGCCCGATGTTCCGCAGAGCAGTACAAAATCCCCGTCGTTAATAGACAGGTCAATATTTCTTAATGTTCCGTGTCCTTCCCTGTCCCCAATGTCAGTTTCATTTGGAGGGTAGGAAAAAGAAACTTTTTTACATTCGATCATAGGCCTACCTCCCTGTAATCATCGTGACAATAGGAATTGCAAAAGCCACCACACATAGCAGCAGGAAAAAAACATCCTGCACATGAAAGCCGATCTCGCAGATGTTTGTCCTCTTGACCGGACCGCCCAATCCTCTTGTCAGGGCTGCCGCATTTAATTCTTCCCCGATCTTGACGGAACACATGATGACAGGGACAAGCCTGTATTCCAGCATTGCACTGGCTTTGCCCCCGCCAAAACGGATTCCTCTCATTTTCATAGCGTCCCCTATGGCATTATATTCTTCTACAACAGTAGGGAAAAATCGGAATATCACGGACATAGGAATGATGATCTGCTCCGGTAAATGCAGCTTCTTCATGGAGGCAACAAACTCGCTGACCGTCGTCGTCCTGACCGTGATGTATCCCATCATAATCCCCGGCACAAACCGCATAAAGAAACCGCAGATTGCAACAACAAGAAAGTTAGGAAGGCCGGACAGGTGGGGGAGCGCCCATAGTTGCAATATATAGCTGCCGCCATATAAAACAAAATAGATAACCGATCCCTTCCACGATTTTTCCGTGAGCAGCAGGATCAATGGAACAGCAGCCAAAATAGGAGCAAACTGTTTAGAAGCAGCCCCACCTCCGCCGCTCAAGACAAAGAGGGCAATCGTAACAAGCAATGCCAACTTTGTCCGAGGGTCTAACGACAGGCCGGTTTCCTTTTTTTTGCTTGCTAACAATTCACGGCGCATTATGCAATACCCGCACGCTTAAAGTGCTTTTTGAAAATTTTCTGACCGATCACACCGCCGATCACGCCGCAAACGAACCCGGCAATCAAAAGAATGGGGAGCGTATATGCCGAGATATAGCTCATAATGGAATCTGCATACTCTTGTCCATAACCGCTGATTAGCTGCTGATAGTAGCTGTCCCGTGTTGCAACAATGGGGATGTAGTTTCCGATGATCCACATAGAAAAAACACCATGCGATATGATTCCTTTTTTTGCACTCTTATAATCGCCGGATTTCAAAACAAGATCAGCCAGGACACCGAACACGGCACCGGTAATAATGCTCCAATACCCCATGCCGGTCAGCAACATTAAAATACCGCAGATCAGTCCTGTCAGCGATACCATTCCAAACTTCTGGACTTTAGAATAATACAGCATCATTACGATTCCGCCAATCAGCGGAACCAGCACGATCAGAAGCGGAAGAAAAATAGGGATAAATCCCAGCATGGCAATCGCCATCATCACCACAAAATAGATCGCAGTGAAGATTCCAACATTGATAAGGTCTTTTCCTTGTAGTTTATTCATTATTTGGTCCTCCTGTTTGCTTTTGTGTTAGCACCAACTAACCGCATTTCAGTATAGCAGATATGTCGGTATGTTTCTTCTCCAAAAAGGCATTTTCGCTCCAAATAGACAATTACTTTACTCTTGCTATCTTTGCGGGGAATGATTGTCTGCGTGTGAGCGTGAACATAGAACTATCCCACATTGAACAGAGGCGGTTCTTGCATAATTTGAAATGGAAACAGCCAAAATCACCGCTTCAAATTGTAGTATTAGTAGAGGGAGAAATAGAAGGTAGGGTAACGATAGCAAGCACAGCAAGCGAGTACCCGCTTGCGAATTTTGAGATTTTCAGGTCCCTTACCCGAAAATTCAAAATTGCTTGTTGGGATAGTCCCAAACCCTTATGAAGAACGGAGGCGGCGCATGGCAAACAGAAAACGGAATATCCAAATGAAATTCTATGTCACAGAGGAAGAAAAAAGGCTCATAGATGAGCGGATAAAACTGATAGCCTCCCTACCGCATTCTATATCATTCTCGTTTGGCAACGAACTAAAAGCTGAAATCTGCAATTCATCCTCATAGTTCAATTAGCAGCCGGAAACGCCATAATCATGGAGCAACCATGTTATCAAAAAGGAATCAGCATAATCAGTCCTGTTCTCAAGCACAATAAGGTTATTCCTTTGTGCAAATCGGAACGATAAAATATATTTGAGGTGAACGATTATGCCGATTGATGATTTGACTGCTTTGGGGCAAAAAATGCGGGAAGCCCGAAAGAAAAAAGACCTGACACAGCAGGAGCTTGCGGATCTGAGCCATGTTTCTGTAAAGCAAATCGCCAATATCGAAAAGGGAAAAATGAATCCTTCTTATTTAATTTTAAGAGCATTGGCAAAGGTTCTACACATCTCTTTAGATACGCTTATAAATCCAGATGTTTCTCTGGAGGATGAGGGTGTCAATCAGATGAAAATGCTTTATTCCAGCTGTCCGCCAGAAATGCGTGACACCCTGCTGCATCACACCCAGGAAACGGTGAAAGAACTGACAGAGTTGTCCGAAAAATTTGAAACGAATTGAGCCAGTGAGTGAAATTTAACGATTCTCTCACTGGTTCTTTTCAATTTCGGAGAAAAGAGGCAAGCAATGCCTGTGTTAATACACACAGGCCCGCAGAGAAGAAAATCCCTTTGTGATTTTCCTCTCTGCTTGCTTGTTGAGGGCAGCGCCCCCAAGCCCCTTTGAACACAGAATTTCATTCTGTGGCTGCGCGTTCTGCGAACGCTTTTGACCAGGACCAGCTTACCGCTGGCCGTGGTCTTTTTCTTTTTCAACATCCTGTTCTACCTCCATTTTCAGCACTCGATCTACATTTGCCTTTGCCGTTAAAAGCTCCCGCATTTCCTCACGGGAACGCCGATACTCGGCATAGGTCTTTTTCTTTTCTTCCAGCAATTTCGCGTACTCCGTCTGCAACTCTTTGACCTTGGGCAGCTTCTTGACGCCCATCTCATCAAAGGCATTCTTAGCAGCCTGGTGGAGCAGAATTTCTTCCTCATGTTCTTCCCTGAATTTCTTAGAGTAACCCGCCTTGCGGTATGCCACATAGACCTCACGGGTCTTGGCATAATTTACGATGTGAGTACGCAGAACAGCGATCTCTGCCATGCGCTTTTCAGCCGCTTTGATCTGCGCCGAAAGTTCATTGTGATGTGCCGTGGCAGCCGTAGCCTTTTCTTCCAAAACCGCATACTCCAGCAGGTTATGCTCTGACAGGTAATTCATGGTCTGCGCCATTTGCTTCAGATTGAAAACTTTAGCCCATCGAGCATAGCCAGCACCTTTTCCGGCCTGCAATTTTGCCTGAATGTCCACCAGTAGATTGACCTTCGGCGGCTCCGGCTGCACGACGTTTTTTTTACGGGGCGTATGCTGTTTTTCTCCGGCCAGCACCGCACGAATTTCCGCTTCACTGTACCCGGCCCCCAGCTTGTCATCCATGCGGGCTACATTCTTCCAGCCGGGTGCTTTGAGTCGGATCGCTTTCCCGCGCCGGGATACCTCGCAGCCCATTTCGGAAAGCAGTTTCAGCAGCGCATCAAAGTCCGCTGGATTCTGCTCCAGCGCACGGTCAATCATTACTCGCAGCAGCTCTCGGTGAGAGGGCTTTGCCTGATCGCCCAGCCACTTGTTATAGCTCTTTCCGTGAAGTTTCGGATTCTCTACAATGGACAGTCTGTTTTCAATGCAGATGGTATCACTTAACCTGCGAACCGCCTTGGTACTGCCCCAAAAGTTTCGGAATTTCCGGTCATATTCTAAGCTGACCGATGACCAGATAATGTGATTATGAATGTGCGACTTGTCTATGTGAGTGCAGACCACAAAGGCATGGTTGCCTTTAGTAAATCGCTTGGCAAATTCCACACCCAGCCGGTTAGCTTCTTCCGGAGTAATCTCGCCGGGGCGGAAGGACTGGCGCACATGATAGGCAATCACATCATCCGCACCGCGTACTCGTCCGGTAGCAACGATATACTGCCTTTTTGCTAAAAGAAACTCCGCATCAACCGTTCTGCTGTCACACGCAAATCCTGCGATGAGCCTGCCATTATCTGTTTTCTGTGGATTTGCTACATAGTCGATGATGTCACTGATCGCCCGACTCTCTGTGCGACCTTTGCCGACATGAAGCGGCATGATTCTTGTAGTTGCCATAAAAAGCCCTCCTCTCAAAATATTTTCTCTGAACTCTTTGTGCCTATCGTTGAAATAAACTCTCCTTATGGGTATAATATAAAGAAACTACCAATACCTCAAAGGAGGGATTTTATGATAGAACAGCTCATTGCCGAAGCAACGGAATGTGATTTCAAAGTTGCTCTCGAAACAAAAAAGCCAAAAAGCTGGTTAAAAAGTGTCAGTGCCTTTTCCAATGGAATCGGCGGCACTCTGTTTTTCGGAGTCTCCGATGACCGGGAGCCTATCGGCTTGTCCGATGTTCAAAAGGATGCTGAAGCGATCAGCCGCTTAATCAAAGAACGTATCACACCATTACCGCAGTTTATCTTAAAGCCATTGCAGGAAGATGGTAAAAACCTGTTGGCTCTGGAGGTTTCTCCTGGCCGCAGCACCCCATACTATTACAAGGCAGACGGAGTAATGGAAGCATACATCCGTGTTGGAAATGAAAGCGTAATTGCACCGGATTACATTGTGAATGAACTGATCTTAAAGGGAACCAATCAGTCCTTTGACACCTTAACAACAGAAGCTGTGAAAAAGGATTACAGCTTCACACTCCTGGAGGCAACCTATCTGGAACGAACCGGCCTCCGCTTCGAGCCATCCGATTATGTCTCATTCGGTTTGGCTGACAAAAATGGGTTCCTGACCAATGCTGGAAAGCTCATGACCGATCAGCACACAGTTTATAACTCCCGTATGTTCTGTACCCGGTGGAATGGCTTGGAAAAAGGCTCTATCTTTGATGATGCGCTGGACGATAAGGAATACGAGGGGAATTTGATTTATTTACTGAAAAGCGGCAGTGAATTTATTCGCAATAATTCCAAAGTCCGTTTTGTCAAAGAAGCTCAGTATCGGGTAGACAAGCCGGATTATGCTGAACGAGCTGTAACAGAGGCTCTTGTCAACGCTCTCATCCATCGTGATTATATTGTGCTTGGCAGCGAAGTCCACATTGATATGTTTGATGATCGGGTGGAAATCACATCTCCGGGCGGTATGTTTGGCGGCGGCTCAATTCAGGAATACGATATTTACAGTATTCGTTCGATGCGACGAAACCCTGTGATCGCTGATCTGTTCCACCGCATGAAGTACATGGAACGCCGTGGAAGTGGTCTGCGCAAAATCGTCAGTGAAACTGAAAAGCTGCCTGGATACACAGAGGCATATAAGCCCGAATTTTCCTCAACAGCGACAGATTTCAGAGTCATCTTGAAAAATGTAAATTACCATCATGGTCCTTCTATCATAGAAACGACCCATGATAAGACCTATGACGCAACCCATGATGCAACCCATGATAAAATCCTTGCATTTTGCATAGAACCACATTCAAAATTAGAAATCGCAGAACACTGTGGATACAAAAACACAAAAAACTTTACACAAAAATATCTGCGTCCGCTATTGAACAATGGAACACTCAAAATGACACTTCCCGATAAACCGAAAAGTAAACATCAAAAATATATTACAGTTCGTTCCGAATAAACAGAGAAGCAGGGCATTGGGTCTCATCTCCCATTGTCCTGCTTCTTTTCATTCCAAATTATATTCACATCATTTACCCATACACCCAATCCTGGATCGCAAATTTCAAACTCTGTACCTTGCCCAGCAGCCAGATCGCAGCCAGCGGCAGCCCCATCGGGCTAATCAAGAATGCCATAACCAGCAAAATTGCACCATTCTGCGGGGAATAGGTAATCAGCACAGCCACGCCAAGCAGAGCAATTACCGTGCTTAGTAGACCAAGAACCAGACCGGATATGTAGATCAGCCCCGTGCAGAGCCAGACAAAAAGCGTCAACGCCAAAATGACCGGTGCAGTTACGATCATCAGCAGACATTTCAAAATCTTCATTTCTGTTCCTCCTTCCAACGCTCCAGATACTGTTTGCATAGGGCATCCGCTTCTCTCTCATCATCTTCCGTCACTTCCCGTTTTCCTTTGGTCAGTTCAATCTCCAGATAAGTCCGGTAATCATCGGCTAAGAGGTCGAACAGTTCCTTGGGAGTATGGCACACCTCGCCAGAGCAATAGTGAAAATCTTGGTCAAATTCAACTCTTACACATCCATGGCGGCTGATATAAACTTCTATGGTCTCGTCTGCGGTTAGGTAATCCGCAAAAATCTCCAGCACCTTTTCAAAGGTCAGCATCTGTTTTCACTCCTTTGCTACGCTTCTTATTCTACTCATATTATCCGGTACGGACAGGCAAAAGACAAGGATACAGACAAAAAGAAAAAGCGGAGGAAGGTGCGGCGAAGAAACGCCGTTCCTCCCTCCGCAAATGGAGTATCTATCCCTGTTATGAAAGTTTGGAGAGTTGGGTAAGGATTTCCTTCACACCCTCCCACAGTTGTTCCTGCCGCTGGGATATATCCTCCAAGTCAGCATTATAAACCCGCCCGGTCTCATGCACTTTGCGGGTCAGCTGATTCAAGTTGTTGCTGCTTCGGCGCATCAGGGAGACCAACTCCTTCAGCTCCGGCAGTTCCAGCTTGACCACATACCCATCCAGCGCCATTTTCCGCAGATAAGCGCTCAAATTCTCTGTCCCGTATTGCTGCATCTTTTGATGGATCAGTTCCAGTTCTTCTGCGGACACCCAAAACAAAACCGGAACATCCCTCTTGCGCTTTGCCATGGTTATCGCTCCGGCTCCCGTTTTTTCGGGGCGGCAGACTTATGGGCGGGCAGTTCCTGTTTGAGCTTTTGCAGGACAGAACTTTTCTGCTGTTCTTGAGCGACTTTTCGGAACTGTCTGGTGAACAGGTCGGTCAAACCGGGATTGACCTGATCTACCACCAGATAGGCACAGTGGAGGGAAGCGCCGCTGTCCTCCAGCATGGGAATGGTTTTTGCCCATGCTTTATTGTCCTGAGAGATACGCCCGTCATAGTTCTTGCGCTGGATGGTGTTGGCAAGAATAAACTGTACCCGTTCCGTCCCGAACTTTTCCAGCACATCTTTGACCGCCGCCTCCGTATCCAGCCGATTCTCTGCATAGTGGGCGCTGATGGTCTGCTCAATGGCTTCTTTGCAGGCGCTGTTCGCCTGATATGAGAGGTTGTACTGTGCCATTTCCCCATGCTCGGACGCATAGGCAGCAGAATGGGGATAGACCGGTGTTGTTCGCAGTTCCTCTTTGGCTCTGCACACATCGTCGGCACGGCTCTCAATGCTGTCCCGGATCACATCCATGTGACCGGTCTCCAGCTTTTCAAAATAGCGGTACACATCCGCCAACGGAGAGGGAGATTCCAAAAGTGCCTGAGCCTGGGTGTCGGTCAACTCCAGTTCCTCCATTGCCATCACGATGTCCTCCCGGACCGTGTACTCATAGGCATGGTTTAAGACTTCTTCCGGGGGCTGGCTTTTCAACCAGTCCCTATATTTTTCCTGCTCAGTGGCCATCTTTTCATAAAGGGCCGTATTCAGATTATTGGTATTCATGTTATCGCACCTCCTCATGCTGTTTTGGTTTCTTGTCTGTACTGCGGGGCGTCGCCGGACGCTTCAGGCTGTCCAGCACCGAGGGCCGCGCACTCTTGGCAACCACAGTTTCCGGCTGGGCATGACCCTTTCCGTCGATGTTGAGCAAAGTATCCAGCTCCACCAGACGGGCATTTTTGCTTCGCAGTTCTTCTTCATAAAGGAATGGCTTTCCGACTTCCTCCTTTGCGGCAGCCTGCTGCTGATAGAGGTTATCCAGCTGGGCCCTTGCCGCCTCCAGACGCTGGGGCATCTGGGCGAGGGCATTGTCGATACGGGTAAGATTTCCGCGCGGGTCTGTACCAAGGGTTGCCCGGTGGGTCATCTGTCCTTTCAGCAGGATCGTATACTCCTGTTTCCATGCGGAAAATTCCACGGATATGGCATAGCCCCGGTAGCTGCCAATCTGCACCGGATCGGAGGTTTTGACCTCCTTGCAGGCATCCAAAAGGGCTGCACCGGCGTTCTCCTTATCGGTCAGCAGATCGCCGCGGATTTCCATACCAGCAAAACCGTCCTCCGGGTGCGGGTGCGCTGCCAAAACCTCCAAATCGGATTCAAAGCCCTTGATAAAGCCTTTGTGCTTTTCAATCTCCTCCGGGAAGTATTTGAGCAGCTGGTCCTCCAGACGATATTGCTTGCTCTGGTGGTCGGCTTTCATCAGCTTCAGGCGGGATACCTCCACATCCAAATCCATACGCTCCTTGATGCGGGGATCTCCGGCGCACAGGGCTTTGATCTCGGCAAAGGAAAGCGCCGTTTCGTCCACATCATCGCAGGAACGCACCGGCGATTTAGAAGTCATGATCTGACTGATGAATTTTTGCTTATTCTCCACCGTCTGGTCGGGTAAGAGATGGACATTGCTGCCCATCCCTCCCCTAAGAACCGTACGTGAGAGTTTCCCCTCATACGG
>NZ_CAXUBY010000026.1:0-42475 GCF_964249515.1 Eubacterium sp. 3_1_31 | reverse complement strand
AATAAAAATGATGCATACTCGTTAGCTATAATTTCGAGTTTACACCATTTTTTTACTTTTAACTTCTAAAGATAGGTACTACAAAAGGTTAACTACATTGGGTTATTATGATGCTTTTGTTTACTTTTTATATCCATATAGATGTAAAGATACAATTTACATATCGCAAAATAAGTATATACTTAAGGTAAGAGGTGATAATGATGGAAATGCAGAAAGTGTTGGAACAAAGAAGAAGTATTCGTAAATATCAAGATAAGCCGATAAAGAAAGAAGTTGTGGAGGAATTACTTCATGCGGCTCTTTTAGCACCTACATGGAAAAATTCACAGACAGGACGTTATTATGTTGTTATGGATAAAGATAAGCTAGAGCAGGTGAAAAAGGAAGGGCTTGCCCCATTTAATGCAGAGAATACGAAAGATGCTCCAGTTTTGATTGTTACAACATTTGTAAAAGATCGCAGTGGTTATGAACGTAACGGTGAACCAAGTAATGAACTGGGCAATGGCTGGGGTTGTTATGATTTAGGCTTGCAGAATGAAAACTTATTATTAAAAGCAACGGATTTAGGATTAAGTACCTTAGTCATGGGAATTCGTGATGCTGATAGACTACGTGAGATGCTGAGTATCAGTGAAGAAGAAATTATCGTATCAGTAATTGCTGTAGGATATGGTGATGCGACACCAACAATGCCAAAACGTAAAGAGATAAGTGAATTCGTTACCTTTTATTGAAATAAAAAAGAGGAGAAATTCATATGAAGTCGGGGATCACATGGTTTTATCGAATTGCTTTGCTTTGCTGTATCACGTTATTTGGCGGTTACACCTTTTGTTCCAGAATGATTCAGCACTCCATGGTTCATGTCGTATTAAATCAGATCCACATTGAGAAAAAATTAGCAGAAAGGTTAAACTCGATCAACTTTCCAAAAGCAGAAGAAGAATCGGAAAAGTTAACCAAAATTTTAGAAGATATTGTAAATGATGAAGAAGTGTTAGCTGTCTTGAATGTATATACAGAAGCGTTTGTTGCCGACATTGTCAAAGATACGCAAAGTGAAACAACGATGAAGATCAATGAAACACTGAAACAGCAGGCGAATCAACATGCGAGTGAACTAAGCTTATTTACCGAAGGGCTTTTAAGTGAAAAAGAAGTATCCGCCATTATGACAACGGTAATTGATGCTATGGACGTACAGGCCTTATATGATGTTTCGCTTCATATCATGAAAGAAGAGCTTAGTGATGTACAGCTGACAGCATTTAAAATCTTATATTTTTTAAAGGGAGATATCTGTTATTATATCAGCCAATTGGGTATGCTATTATGTTCGTTATTGCTAGTCATGCAAAAGAAAGGTTTGCGAGGATTAACCATGGTATGGTTAATCGGCTGTTTGCTGATGTTTGTTGTATCACAAACAATACCACAACTGTTAGCACATGTCTTTGCGAATACAAAAGTGGCGGCTGCTTTGCAGGACAACATTGCTCAATTAGAACGTTATACATTAATACTGGGTGCCATCACCTTATTGTTGGCATGTCTAATGATGATAACGGCGTTTTTTAGAAAGAAAATCCTACATAAGAAGGATATAGCATAAATAAGAAAGAGAGTTATTTTATGAAAGGGAAACACATAGTGGCATCTGCTTTAGCTGTTACCATATGCCTTATGGGATGCAGCAATAATAAACAGGCAGACATCGATGCCGAAGTTACAAAATTAGAAGAAGAAGCGAAAAAAACGCTTCAAGATGTGCAAGAATATAGTAAAGAAGATATTGAGAAAGCAACAACGTACATACATGAAAATATGAATAAAGTAAAAGATGATGAGGTTGTGAAGAATCTGATTAAGGCAGGAACATATTTAGAGGCAGCTGCCAAAGCCGGTGCTACTGAATCAAGTCAAAAGTTAGCTAAACTAGGGAAAGATATACATACATATGCAAGTGATGTATATAAAGCGGCAGATGATAAAAAGGATGCAATCATTAAGGAAAGTAGTAATATGATTTCTTCATGGAAGGATACGTTGAATAAAGAGAAAAACAAGCTTATCGATGAATTTCAAAAGTTTATAAATCATTGATGTTAGATAAGGTGTTAGCATATGATGCATGTTGTTATCTGGTAAAGATAAATACGTGAATGGTAAACAACACCTTTTTCTTTACCGTAAAATTCAGAGGGCTATAAATTGCAATTTATTAGATGTCGGGTATAATAGTAAACGTAATAACAATAAAGGAGTTATGTATGAAAAAGGACATCGTTTATATTACAGGACACAGACATCCTGATTCTGATTCTATTATATCGGCTATTGCTTATGCCTTGTTTAAACAGCGCAAAGGAATCCGTGCGATTCCATGCCGCTTAGGGGAACTGAATGCAGAAACTAAGTATTTATTAAACCGCTTTGGTTTTGAAGAACCAATGCTGTTTGAAGACGCAAGAGCTACTCTTGATGAAATTGAAATGGATGAGCCACTTACGATTTCACCTACAACGACTATTTATGAAACACTGCAGATGATGAATGAACAAAACAAGCAGTCTTATGGTGTAGTGAATCAAAAAGGTCAGTTATTGGGCATGGTAACAAAGAGTGATCTGGCAACGGTCGGTTTGGGAGATACAGCTGTCGGTATTGCTTTATTAAGAGAAACGCCAATTGAAAATATTTGTCGTACGATCAATGGCAGAATGATATATGATGATCCTAAACTTCATTTTAATGGAAAAGTCAGCATCATAGCCATGACGGAAACACGTCTGGCTAATTATGATGTTCAAGATCGACTGGTTGTATTAGGAAATGATGCAAAAGCTCAAAAGACGGCCATTACCAAAGGGGCAGGTATCTTAATCGTTGTTTGGAGTGATTCCATTGATGATGAAGTATTGGAATTGGCGAAACTACATCATTGTCCTATTATCATCAGTGGTCATGGTACAATGAATACTTCTCGTTATTTATATTTCTCACCATCTGTTAAACTGTTAATGAAGCGTGATGTTGTCAGCTTTAATATGGATGAATTTGTAGAAGATGTCGGTAAAAAAATGTTAAAAACACGATATCGCAGTTACCCGGTTGTCGATAATGATAATCATTTAAAGGGCTATATATCACGTTTCCATATCTTGGACCATCACAATAAAAAAGTGATTCTGGTGGATCATAATGAGTATTCGCAATCTGTCAAAGGAATAGAGGCGGCCGATCTATTGGAAGTTGTCGATCATCATCGCGTGTGTGATATCATCACATCTCGCCCCATTTCCTTCCGTAATGAAATCATCGGAAGTACGGCATCCATCATCACTTCAATTTATATGGAAAATCAGATGGATATTGCGAAAGACTTAGCAGGACTCTTGTTAGGGGCAATCTTATCAGACACATTGAAATTCCGCTCTCCCACAACCACTGCCAAAGATATCGGTATTGCCAAGACATTGGCAGATAAAGCAGGATTGGATATCGATGTATTTGCGAAGGAAATGTTTAAGGTAAGCTCCAACATCAGTCAAAAGAGTGTACATGATCTGATCAATCAAGATATCAAACGTTTTGAAATAGATGATAATGTGGTAATGATTGGACAGGTGATTGTTTCCAGTGTTGGTGAAGTGAAAGAAATAGAGGGTGAATTACAAAAAGAATTGGATGAATTTACCAGAAATAAAGGTTTAGATTTATGTGTGATTGTCTTTACCAGTATACTTGAAAATGGTTCTATCTTTTATTCATCCGGTGATAAGGCACAGGCCATCTTTGATGCCTTTCCAAATGAGAAAGAAGAGGAACACAGTTTCCATGAAGATGTATTATCACGTAAAAACCAGATCGTACCAACCCTATCCAGAGCAATGTTAAATGCCTTAGGATAAAATAAAAAACGGTTAAAGAAACACAATGCGGCGTTATCCATTATGATATCGTATGCATGTGTTACATAAACCGTTTTTTTTATATCGGTAAATGTATAGAAAAAAACTGAAGCACCACATGTTTTTGCGGTGGACTTCAGTTTCCTATGTTTTTTAGATACTCTTTATATCTTTCAAAAAGCTGAACTTCTTTATCCATAAAAGCGATAATCATGTGGAAAAGCGAATACTGTTTACTTAAAGAGTGTGCTCTTGCGCAATGCACAAGTAACCTTGCTTCTAAAGAAGTATTATTTAAAAGCTTGTAACCAATAGAACTTTATTCTTATTTACCTTTTTCAATATAGGCATTAATGTTTTCTTCAACAACATTGAAAGGGGCAACACCACTCTTTAACAATGCCGTATGGAAAGCTTTATCGTCAAATGCATCGCCAAGTTTCTTGACCGCCTTTTCTTTTAAAGAAGCGATTTCTTCATAACCAACATAATATGGTTCAAAGGCACAAGGATTTGCTTGTAATTGACTATATTGTACCATAGCGTCATGATCACTTAATTGAAAGCCGATAGCATTGAAATGATCTTTGAAATCCTTTAACGACCAGCCTTCATAATGGATGCCGATATCTGCCAGTATGATCATATTGTAACTGGCAAGCTCATTTTCTTTTAAAGCAAGTAAGAGATTCTGATCTATATCCTTTAAATAATTATAAGCATAATACTGAGCATAAACAGCATAACCTTCAACATAAGCACTGGAATCTATGCAGGCATTCCGGAAAAGGTTTTGCTGATTCTCATACATGAAGCTATATTGGAACATATGTCCTGGAAATCCTTCATGAGCAACCGTGGAATATGTCTGAATCTTATTAATGGCCCCTGTCTTTGGATTTACGCGCAATTGTTTTGTACCATCACCATCAAGTGGAGGAATGTTAAAATAAGCTGCCACACCGCTGCTAGAGGCAATTTCGTCATTTATTGCCTTAATATTATATTTTAATTCTTTAACGCTAGGGAAATCATTTGGTATTTGCGTTTTAATATAAGATAATATCTCATCATAACTCTTAAATGAAGTGACAGGCAGTTTGTTCTCTGTAATTTTTTTAACGATATCTAAATTGTTTATGACGATGCCTTGCAAATTTTGTAAATGCGTGTTAAAACTGGTGTTCATCATTTTCTTGATATCATCCACACTCTTATTGCTGCCGATGCTTTTCTGTAATAATAAAGCATAATATGCTTTACCATTCTCAAATTTAGCAAGTCCTATGTCATTGTTTTTGCCACTTTTTTTCAAGTCTTTCATCAAATCACTAATATCTTGATAGGCTGGCAGAAAGGAAGTAGTAAAAGCCTGTTTCAATTGTTTCTTGTAGGATTCGGCTTTTGTTTTACTCAGCTTGAGAGTATCGATGTTTTGATACATGGATGTTAATATGGCACTGTTTTCACCTTTTTTTAAAATGCCATCACAATATTTCTTTACATCATCCAAATTTGTCATAAGCAGTCCTTTATCTGCCTGTTCCTTTGTATATTGGATAACGCAATCAACATAAGGCTTTACATCTTTTACTAATAAGATTAAATCCTTAACATCCTGTTCATTACGTAAATCCCAGTCAGAGAATAAGGTTGGCATCTGATAATGTATCCCCGAGATGCTGGCAAACATCTGTTGATAATAGTCAAACTTTTTATCCATCAGCTGCAGTTCAATATTTCCTTGATATTCGAAACAATCGTATGTCTGTTTCTGCTCATCGCTTAAGATATCACGCTTAAATTCTTTAAATTCATCCCAGACCTTCTTCGCTTTTTCAGCAGCTTTATGCTGGTTTTCGATCGTTGGACGTTCTCCTAAATTTACTTTTACATTCGTTGGGTCGACACCGTGTTTTTGTGGCTGTTTCAGATATACATGCATGGTCGTATAGTCGCTTTCCATCTGCTGTATGAACTGTTTTTCAATAAAACGGTCGAATTTCTTTTGTTCTTCCTGGGGATCTTTTGAAGAACAGGCACCTAACGATAGTGCCATGATGCCGGATAAGGCTAATAACGAAAGACGTTTTATGATCTTCATGTAACATTTCCTCCTTGTGTTAGTATTAGTATACCCTTTTTTTATCGAATGGACAACTCATGAAGAGAGATGTATTGACGCATTGGTGTATTATGGATATAATACAGTTAGGAGGTGGTATCGTGATAAAACTGCAGGATATAGAATTTCATCAAAAAGCTGCTGTATATCCGCAATTAGCTGACTATATCAAAAAAGGCATTTTACTGGGAGAAATTGTGGATGGCGAAGATATGCCGAGTCGCCGAGAGTTGGCTTTGCGCTTATCCATTAATCCTAATACTGTTCAAAAGGCCTATAAATTACTGGAAGATGAAGGGTTTATTCGTACAATATCCAATATTCGCAGTATTGCTGTCGTAACCCAAGACACCAAAGAACGTATTCGCTGCCAGCTCATAGAACAACAAGTAAAAACCTTTATCACGGATTGTAAAAGCTGTGGCATGAATTTTCAGCAGACGATTGCTATCATGACCACATTATGGGATAAAATATAATTTTTTTATCGAATGAGTGTATTATGAATATAATACAGTAAGGAGAAGCTTATGAAAAACATGTTGAAATTAATGAATATGACTTGCCGCTCAGCAATCTCACAAATTATCCTTTTATTTCTTTGTGTGCTATTGGCAGAAGGAACATGGCTGTTTCTGCAATTAAAAAATATAGAACTCTTATACTATCATGATATGGGAATAAACATCATGATAATCCTCATAGGGTTTATCCTATTATTATGGATACAGGTAAAGCGATTCACCCATTTTGCCAAAAGTGGCGGACTTACCCGCATACAGGTATTGCCGGTATCGAAACGTTCTTTTATCTTTGGCGAAGTACTCTTCAATTATGCGAGTGTCTTATTGCTAGCAAGTGTCCCTTTTCTTGTATGGTTTATGATGATTGCCCTTCAACCGTTTCACTTTCCTTTTATGAATAATCTATATGCGTATGCAACTTTGCTCATCTCCATTACTGATTGGATGCCAATAAATGCTATTGAATGTGGTTGTCTGTTGCTTATTTTATTAGGTATTGCCTATATCATGGTTGCTTTCTCTTTTACGGCAATCGATTTAGACCGCCGTATAAGCCTAATCATGGTGCTGCTCATAACCTTTGTCATCATCCTTTTTCTGAATATGATTTTGTTTTCTTCTTCTCTGATGTTACCTTACCGCTATGAAATTTTTGCCGGAGAAGCTTTGCTGCTTATTCTATTATTGCATCGAAAGTTGGAACATGCATTCGTCAGGAGGAAATCCATATGAAAAAAATTATACTATATCTTACAACATCAACAGTATTGCTGTTGACATGCCTTGGTTATCATGTCAATCACTTATTTCCTAAAGATATTCCATTTGATAATAGTGATAAAGCAAGATCCGCCTTAGCGGGGATGACGATTGAAACAACATTCGGCATGCAAGATTCGGGCAGAACCCTATATCTCGATCTTAAAGATGGAGAGATCACCCAAAGATATACTCGTCAAAGTACACAAGAAAAGCAAAAAGATTATGAAATTTCTATGGAACGTATTTTTGAAATGGATGAACAGACAAAAAAGACCATAGGAAAACCAAAGAATCTAAGTGAAGAGGGACATGAGATAAAAAGAGTTATACCACAGGCTGATGCGGCTTATGTGTTCTATAGTTCAAATAATATAAAAATACCTACACAGCATGTAATATCCAATGAGCACTATCAATTACAGGAAACACTTTATGATATAAAGGAACAAACGGATGATACTTCTTATATTACGTTAGAACAATTGGATACGGATGTAAATGAAAGAGGAGTACAAAAGTATACAGATGTTCTTCCTACGGAAAGTCTGATTCGTGGTAAAGATGAGAATGTTTACTACTTCATGCCCCAGACAAATACACAATTTCACGGCGCTAATCATATTTATAAAATCAGTTGTGAATCGCAAGATAAAGCTTTGTTACAGGAGAATAAAGTTAAGATAAAAGAAATTACACCAATGGTTACACTGCCGGCTAAGCGTTCTTATTTTATCATGGAAAAGGTTGCTGATCGTTTGTTGGTGATTGCCTATGATACGAAGGGAAATACTTATGCCATGCTCTATGATGAAAAAGGGAATTTACAGAAAGAGTTAAAAACCCAACAAAAAATATTATTCGATGAGTTTACATGGCAAAACGACGGCTATATCCATTATTTTGCGGATGGAAAACTATATCGTCTAGATACCAACACGATGAAACTCTCAAATGTATGTCCTTATGATACGATTAAATTAGATAATGTTAGTGTTGATGATGTGTATTATCGTGATGGGAAAACTTATGTGTTGACGCAAGATGCATCTTGTATCTATATCCAAGTCATAGAACATGAACAAAACGTGTATCAAGGAAAATGGCAGTTAGGTGAGTATCGCGAAGATGAAGATGCGTATTATATGTTTTATCAAGCGCGTATCCGGAGGTGATGATCATGAAGGTGGTTCTGCATCAGATAAGGCATCATCTTAGCATATTATGGTGGAAAATCTTACTATTGTATGGCTTAGAATTTACCTTTCTGAATTTCTCTGATAACTTTCATTGTGTATATCAAGAGATCCATGATTATCCGAAAGAAACAGATATGTCATTTCTTATGCTTTTGTTTTTTGTAGTTCCTGTTTTGCTTATCGCTTTTCTACAATTGTACACTTGGTATCAAAAAGGGAAGGTGCGTTGGCAATTGGTGATGCAGCAGCATTTCTTACAGGTCATCGCCGACATTATCGTGATAGCGGGTATTCTCATGATAGGCTATCTCCTGTTTTACGGCATCTATTATAAACATTCTATCGCTTATCTGGCAACGAATATCAAAGTGAACGATGTCTCACCGGTGTTTTGGCAAATGGTAAAACAACAAACGATTATGGCAAAGCTTTTGCCTGTGAATGTGTTAAGTTTTATCAGCATGATTTTATTAATTGTGCAGTTATCCAGCTTGCTTGTCGCAGCGGTCATGACGTTATGGAAAGAACAGGTGAAACCTATCACCAAGATGTATTTAATTTTCTCGTTATGTGTTTGTTTCTTACGTATTACGTATACGACTGAATATTTTCAAATACTATTCTATACATTGTGCATCTTCGCAAATATTGGTGTAGCTACACAGTGTTGGGAAAGGAAGAAACAGGAGGTAAGGACATGCTAGAATTGCATCATGTTGAAAAATTGTTTTTAGGAGATAAGGGTATCCACGATATAACAATTACGTTTCAGCCAGGGGAAATTTATGGCATCTTAGGGCGCAATGGCAGTGGTAAAACAACCTTGTTGAAGTGTATATTAGGCTTATTAGAAGTAGATAAAGGACAGATTTTGCTAAATGGAAAGCCTGCCTGTGAACAGTTGCAGGATATCGCGTTTGCAAGTGCTGATGGCAGTAGTCTTCCTTATATGAAAGGAAAGGAATACGGACAATTTCTAGCGCAGTACTATCCATCCTTCTCAATGGAGGATTACTTACATTTTCTCAATCGTTTTGAACTAGATGCACAAGAGCGTATAGCGTCTTTATCAAAAGGGGGAAAGATGAAAATAGAACTGGCCGCTGCTTTTGCGCAACATGCCAAATTGATATTAATGGATGAACCCTTTACTTCTTTGGATATGTATGCTAAGGAAGATTGTATTCATGCTGTTTTAGAAGAAGTTATGGAAGAACGAATTTTGTTAATATCCACACATGATATCGCTGAAATTGAGACAATTGCGGATGGCTGTCTTGTTTTAGAAAATGGACGCTTAGCAGAAGTATTCACTATGGATGATTTGCATGAGCAAGGGGAAGATCTGAAAACACGTTTAGCTGCCTATCGCCCTGAAAAAGATAAGGAAAACAGAGAATAAGAGAATGTAGAAATATACTATAAATAGCTATATAAAGTATAAAATGATGGTTTTTATACATCATACAGCTTATTTTAGAAGTATTATGTATATTCTTCGCTATTTTAAGAAAGGCTTATACGAAAGCTTGAAGAAGCGAATTATAAAAGGAAAAGGTTTGTATCAGGCTACTATATTCACCTAAGGATACAAACCTTTTTTGTGCTTCATTTTTCATTCTTGCTCTATTTCTGATATAAATATCTGGCAACATGCACTCCACTGGCACTGGCATGACTTAAGGAATGAGTAACGCCACTGCAATCGCCAATAACGAATAACCCTTTATGACAGGTTTCCAGATTTTTATTAATTTCTACTTCTAAATTGTAGAATTTGACTTCTACACCATACAACAAAGTATCATCATTTGCCGTCCCGGGTGCAACCTTATCCAGACGATAAATCATTTCAATGATATCATCCAACTGACGTTTTGGAATAACCAGACTTAAATCGCCGGGAGTTGCGGATAACGTCGGTGTGACAAAGCTTTCTGCTATACGTCCTTCGGTACTACGTTGTCCTCGAATCAAATCACCGAAGCGCTGAACAATGACACCGCCACCTAACATATTCGATAAACGGGCAATGCTTTCGCCATATTCGTTACTGTTTTTAAATGGTTCCGTAAAATGGTTGCTGACAAGAAGCGCGAAATTGGTGTTTTCGGTATAACGTTTTGGATCTTCATAGCTATGACCATTTACGGTAATGATGCCATTGGTGTTCTCACTTACGACTACACCACGTGGATTCATACAAAACGTACGTACTTTATCTTGATATTTTTCACTTCGGTAAACAATTTTACTTTCATAAAGTTCATCTGTCAGATCAGAGAAGATACGATAAGGAAGCTCTACACGAACACCGATATCCACGCGATTACTTTTCGTGCGAATATGCAAAGAATCACAAATAGCTTCCATCCACTTACTGCCGCTACGACCAGTAGAGATAATGCAATTGGTTCCGGTAAAGTTATGTTCACCGCTCCATATACGATAACCATCCTCTACTTTTTCTACCTTATCGATATGGGTATTAAAATGAATGTCGATTTGATCTTTTAATTGATGATACAGGTGTTCCAGTACAATGTAATTTACATCGGTACCAAGATGACGAACACTTGCCTCTAGCAAATGTAAATCGTTCTGCATACATACCTTTTTTAAATGTGTGTTGCCGGTAGAGTAAAGCTTTGTACCTTTGCCACCATTTTCAACATTAATTTTATCCACATACTCCATCAACTCTATGGCTTTATTTCTGCCGATATATTCGTAAAGTGTTCCGCCGAATTGGTTCGTGATATTATATTTACCATCAGAAAAAGCGCCGGCACCGCCAAATCCATTCATGATGCTGCAAGATTTGCAATTTACACAGGATTTGATCTTATCACCATCGATTGGACATTTACGTTTTTCCAAAGATGTGCCTGATTCAAATAGACCGATCTTTAATTCAGGGTTTAATTTCATTGCTTCATAAGCCGAAAAAATCCCGCCGGGCCCTGCCCCGATTATCAGCAAATCATACTTCATAGTTTACCTCCGTGTCTTACATGACTAGTTTAAGGGAAACGTGAAATTTCCTAGAGTATTTTAACACATTCCTGTTAAAATACCAGTGTTTTGTCTTTATTAACGAATCGTTTTATCGAATAAGAGTGTGATTGTCTTACTTGTTGGCTGTTTTCTTTAATATATTATAAGGAAAACGATGATACAATTTATCGAGAATAGTATCTTTATGGTGGTTGAGCGTAAATATCTTTTTAGTTAGAAGGCTTTTTTAGTATGTATCGTCATTTAATAAGCTAAGCCCGAATTCCCTCTGTTTACCACTAATTTGTATATTTGTTGTTAGTTTATATAATTTATAGCATATTTAGGTATGATTCTTTTGCATGTGTATGTTCCATTTCAGTATTTGTGAAGGAGACTTGGATAAAATTGTGAGCGGCTATGTTTAAAACAAGATAGATAGAGCATACTTCAGCTATGAGGTGAATGTATGAAGAAATATATGGTAATTGGAGGTATTTGGCTGGCAGTGCTTATGACGATCATGACTTGTAGCAGTAAGACATCCTTGCAGTATGAAATTCATTTTGACAGTACAACACAAAAAACATATCCGTTAAAGGAAGAGATGCAAGATGCATATACCGAATTGGTGAGCGGTGTACATGAAGAATCTTATATTTTAATGGTATTACATAATCTAGATATGTTTGAGGTGTCTGATAACGTACATGCCAAATGGGAAAAGAACCATCTGCATATCATAGAAGGAGATGGGAAAGGGACGACCATCACAGGTGAATTGGTTGCCCAAAGTGTCTGTATGCCAAAAGTACAACCGCGCTCTTTCCTACAAGAATTATTTCATTGAGCATGAACATAGGTTTCATGCTTTTCTTATGGCTTGTAAATATTATGAATGTGCTTAGGTTTTAGAAGACGAAGAAAAAAAAGAATGGTATAATATTAACGTTATGAAATGAGGTGGTCATTGTGCAGCTGAATACAAAAGAAACGCTGCGGGATCTGGCTTGGATTTTAGCAGGTAATATTACGTTGGCAATCGGTGTTGCCTGGTTCATATTGCCCAATAATGTATTGACCGGAGGTTTAGCTGGTGTGGCGATTGCCTTAGAGCCATTAATTCATGTTACACCGGAAATTGTGATAAATGTATTAACCGTTGTTTTATTCGTGGCAGGTTCTTTCATATTAGGAAAGAAATTTGCGATGAAGACCATTTTAAGTACCATCTGTTATCCATTATTCTTATCACTGTTATCATTTTTAGCAGCGCATTATATACCGGCAGATACTTTTATTATGGATAAATATTTGGCGACTATTTATGGAGGTGCTTTGATGGGGATTGGTGTCGGTTGTGTTTTCCGTACCGGCGCAAGCACCGGTGGTATGGACATTCCACCACTGATCATAAATAAATACACGCATATCCCTTTACCATCTCTGGTATTGATTATTGATGCATTGACTGTCTTACTGGGGGCTGCGGTATATGGCTTGCAGGCAGCATTGACAGGTATTTTATCTGTTTGGGTCAGCAGCTTTATGATCAATAAAACCATGTTGATAGGTGGACATGATGCTAAAAACGTTATGATAATTTCCGAAAAATATAAAGAGATCATGAATAAGGTTCATGAACGTTTGGAAAGAGGCACGACCATTCTTGAGGCCAATGGCGGATATTCAAATGAGCGAAAACCGGTCTTAATGGTTGTTGTAACGAAAAAACAGCTGCCGGAGTTACAGCATATGATCAGTCACATTGATGCAGAAGCTTTTGTAATTGTGACAGATACAAACGAAGTACAGGGATTAGGCTTTACTTATGAAGAAGAGTTATAAGGGAAACATCATATTATATAAGGATGAGGAGATCAACTATGCAGAACTTTAATTATCACAGTCATACAAAACGCTGCGAGCATGCCATTGGAGAAGATGAAGAATATGTAAAAGCAGCCATTGCCAACGGTTTTCAAGTTATGGGCTTTAGTGATCATGCGCCATATGCAGGTGTTCATACACCGGGAGAGCGTATGGATAAGGAAGCATTGGAAGGCTATATCGCCAGTGTAAAAGCGTTGCAGAAGAAATATGAAAAGGAAATTGAAATACGCATTGGCTTAGAGTTTGAGTATTTTGAAGATCAGTTGCTAGAATTGTTGGAATATCGCGATCGCTTTGACTATATGATTATCGGACAGCATGGTCCGGCCTTGTATGAACCGGAATTTTATGAAGCGAATACGGATGAGGATGTATTGCGCTATGCAAATCTTATCCGTAAAGCGTGTGAAAAAGGACTTCCGGATATTATCGCACATCCTGACTTATTTATGTTCAGTAAGCAACAGTGGACACCAGCATGTGAGGAAGCAGCACGCATCATTTGTCAAAGTGCCTGTGATGCCAACATTCCTATTGAGATAAACCTAAATGGATTGAAATATGGTAAACGCCAGATTGGTGAGGAATGGCGTTATACTTATCCATATCGTGCGTTCTGGAAAGTAGCAGAACAGTATCCTGTGGATGTAGTCTATGGACTGGATGCTCATACACCTGAAAAATATGCAGATAAAAAATGTTTTGAAATTGTCGATCATGAAATTGTTTATGGTTTAAATTTGCATAAACGCACAAAACTTATGTTTGAGAAAAAATTATAAAGGCGCGAATTGGGCTTTGTGATTTGAAGAATATGTTGATGACACCTGTAAAACGAGGAGAAATTCCCAGTAATTTACAGGTGTTTTTCTTTGCTTTTTCACAATTGCCGGATAATTTCAGAATATCTGATAAACAGGGGAGTGATACCGATTTCAGAAAATGAAACAAAAGATAAAAAACACTTTTATATGTGAAAATAAAACGAAATTCACAAGTGATTTTACGCATATTATAAAGCTTTGCAACATACATATTTTGATAGTGGGACGATATTTAGGGCATAAAACTAAATTTCGACAGAAAAATTCTCGGTATAAAGTTATAAATTAAGGGAAAAATAGGTAATAACACATGTTAAAAAGCAAAAAAATTGGACAAGTTGAAAAAAGTATGCTAGACTATTGCTTGTTTCGTACAAAAGGAGGAACATCAATGAACTCAAAACGAATAAAATTCGCTTTATTCATCAGTGTTTTCGCTTTATATGGGTGTGCAAGCGGGAGTAAATCGACATCAACACAGACGCTAAGCACTGCGAACATAACAACGATTAATAAAACAGATGCAGCGCAGATGCCTGCACTTCATACAACTGAAATGATGAATATCACCGAGGACGTATCCGCACTTTCGCTCATGGCAAATGATGCAAGTGTATCACAAAGATTCAGCACACTGTTACAAAACCGAGATGTTAAAGGAAGCCTTCGTACACAGAAAGCGATAAAGAATTACAGTGTGAAAATGAATCAACGCATTCGCAAAAAGCAACAAGAACAGGCAAAACGTGAGGCGAGAACCTTTACCCCTATGACAACAACCTATGGTGTTGACTGTTATGGCTGTGGTGGTGAAGATGGACGTGGAGGAACTTCACTTGGCGTTACTTTGGATGCCGATATGGGTGTTATGATGCCGGATGGCAGCTGGCAAAGAGGCATTCGATATGGGAAGTATTACATCATAGCAGCTGATCCAAGTATTCCTTTATGCTCCATCATTAAGATTAGCAATCATGGACTTAGCGGCAGTGGTATTTCACCAGATAAACCTTATTATGCAATCGTATTAGATCGCGGTGGAGCTATTTATGGAAGTCATCTGGATTTATATATCGGAAGAGAAAATTCCGGTGCCATTGTTAAAGTAAAACAAACCACACCGAAAGCGGAAATCATCCGTGTTGGCGGTAAAAGCGGGCCACGCAGCTGTGCTCTATAGTAAAGTAAAACGTAAATATCTTTATACTGAACCCCTTATCGTAGTTATCCACCTTTTGGGGTTCCTTTAGTTTATAAACGACTTAAGGTTTTGAAAGGCTTTTTAAACTGTTTATAAGCAACGTGATGACATATAGTCATAAAAAAACGTATCCTCACGTAGGGATACGTTTTGTTGCTTTTAAAGCAAAGTATAACAGGGCAACATCGATAGGGAACATGATTACATTTTTGAAAATACGCAACAGGGTAAAAAGCTGGCTTTGATACAGTATATTTAACCATAACGAAGTTAAGAAAAGATTAATGAAGACGGTAATACACAATCGAGCGGCTAAAACACGGAGAAACGATAATTCTTTCTTGTAGAAAAAGCAGCCATAGATCATGCCGATTAAAAATTCATTCAAGGCAAAGCCGGGAAAATACGGGCCATCCGGACGGGCAATGTATTTTAAGGTATCGGCAATGATGCCGGCAAAGCCGGTTAACACAGGCCCATAGATCATACCGGAAACACCGGCAAATATACTTGAGAAGCCAATACGTAAAGTTGGTGAAAGAGGAATAAAGAAGGTGCCTGCTACTACATTTAACGTTGTCAGCATCGCACATCCGCAAATGGATTTCACTTTCTTCATCTCTTTACTGCTTTCTTTGATTAATATTGGCAACTGCATAATTTCTTTCGCAAAGTTCATATAAAAATACCTCCTTTTCCTGTGATGCATACGAAAAAAGAGGTATCTCCTTTTTTCTTATGCAACAGCGGGATGCAAGACTGAAATCGCAAGAGAAACTCTTTTCGCCCCGACGACAACTCCCCGTTCGCGGATACTTAACGCTTCAATCTCTACTCTGCTTACATGCTGATTATAGGATAGTATGTAGTATTTTACAAGAAAAAAATTATCGAAATTTAGGATTCATAAGATTTTCGTTTCGCAGCTGATGGAATTTTAAATTCATCCCGATATTTGGCGATGGTTCTTCGTGAGATCGTATAGCCTTCATGAAGTAAGATATCGCATAGTTTTTGATCGCTGTAGGGCTTCTTGTGATCTTCGTTTCGTATGAGTTCTTTCAAGCGTTCCTGTACTTCTTTTACGCTGTCATTCGATAAGGAGTGAACAAAGAAGTATTTTAACGGAATGGTCTGATTTTGAAAAATCATGGATTTACTGGCTACACAACGACTGATGGTTGATTCGTGCATAGATAAGGCATCCGCAATGGTTTTCATGGTTAACGGCTGTAACGGTTTTCCTTCTGTGAAAAAAGGCAGTTGATGTGCCACAATGGCTTTTGTTAAGTGCAGCAGTGTGTCACTGCGTTTTTTTATACCATTTAATAAGCTTTCGGCTTTTTTCTTTTCTTGCTTCAAATAGTCTTTCATTTCTTCATAATGAGCAGGAAAGTCTTCCATATTCATACGCAGTCCATAGGTGTTACGGAATAATTCAATCGTGATTTCTCCATCTTCACAGGCGACATAAACATCCGGATTCAAATATACCGCAGTAGCAGCATACATCGATCCTGGTTTTGGGTGAAGGCTTTGGATTAGTTTTAAAGCCTCTTGAATATCGGTGATAGCCACATCCAACTTTTTGGCCAAAATCGTTAACTTATGTTGAGCAAGTTCACTTAAATATTCATTCACCAAAAGAATGGCCAGTTTCGCATAGGGATGAGCAAGGTTTGCCAGTTGTATTAAAAGACATTCCTGAAGATTTCTGGCTCCTACACCACTTGGTTCAAAACTTTGTAAAATATTGATTGTTTCTTCAATATCATCATAGCTATATTGTGGGAAATAACGCTGAATAGCTTTATTGGAATAGGGCAGATAGCCGTTATCATCCAATAGATCCGCAAGAAATACGGCTAAATCAACAAAAAGTGGTTTATTATATTGATGAATTTGTTCCTGCAATACCTCACTGAGTGTTTGTTCTTGAATGACATAATTCATCATAAGTTCAAAATTGCGCTCACACTTTTGGATATAGCCGGTTTCATATTGGATATCCTGTTCCAATAAGGGATTGCTTTCTACCTGTTCTTCAATATATGTCTGTAATTCACTGCTGGAAAAGGACAGGATCTTAAGATCCTGCTGCTGTTTCATGGTTAAGACTTGTTTTTGTTTAAGTGTAGGACGCATTTCCTGTTTCATTTTCATATACATCACCTGTATGTATTATAACGTAAGTAAGCGCTTTTAGAAATACCTTGTTCGTGTATTGGCATGGAAATTGCTACAAAAAAGGTGGAGGTGTTTGTTATGAGGGAAATTTTGCGTATCGTAATTGGAAATATATGTATTACATCGGCCTATGCATTTATCACGGTACCTCGCCATGTGGTAAATGGCGGAGTGACCTCCTTTTCCATGATTCTGCATGTGTTTCTTCCAGTGGATATCAGTGTCATAACCAATTGTGTTACGGTAGTGCTATTGGGAATTTGTCTGTATTTCCTGGGAAAAGCATTTTTGATGAAATCATTGCTTAGCAGTATCTGTTATATGGTCATGTTCAGCAGTTTTCACGCAATCGGTTATAGCCTGTCCATACCAGTATTACCTGCAATTATCTTAGCGGCCATACTGGTAGGAATAGGATATTATTTATGTATCAGTGCCAGTTCTAGCACCGTGGGGTTTGATGTCTTAGCACTTGTCTTACATAAACGTTATGAAAAACTAGATGTTGCCATAACGATGCGCTATATCAATATTGGTGTTATCTTATTAGGCTTTGCTTCCTATGGCGGCATTTCGATATTGATCGGTATTGGTTTTACCATCTTACAGACACAGGTATTAAAACTACTCTTACAAAGGAATGAACAGAAAATACAGGAAGCTTCCTGCGATGAGGCAACTGTATCAAAGTGTATCGTAAAATCATGAAAGGAAGGAAAGGATATGTACTATGGAATGACAACAGAAGAACTGGCTCATCATTATAGTGAAACAGATGTGTTACGGATATATAAGGAAATCGGCTTTGATGCCGTTGATTATAGTTATGATATGCATGCCTATGAAGGCTCTATCTATGATCAAGAGGATTATGTCGCTTATGCAAAACAATTAAAAGCCGTCGCTGATGAAGTTGGTATACGTATTCACCAGATGCATGCCCCGTTGTACCATCGACGCATTGATGTAGCAGCTACACCAGAAGAAAAGAAGCAAGAGGCCTTTTTAAAGAAAATGACGATGCGCGGCTTTGCGGTTGCTGAGTTGTTAGGATGTAACTATATGGTGATGCATCCACGCAAACTGCTACATTATGGCAGTGCAGAAGCACATGCGTATGCCAAGGAATATAATTTAGCAATGTATCGGGAATATGAGGAATTGGCAAGAAAGCATCATGTAAAGATCGCCTTAGAAAATATGTTTGCCTATCATCCTATCACACACACACCTGTTGATACCATTTTTCGCACCGCAGAAGAACTCCTGGCATATCTGCAAGAACTTTCCCGTGATGTATTTGTGGCTTGCCTGGACACCGGTCATGCCAATGTGAATGGCATAGATCCTTCTTATATGGCCGAAGTGTTAGGCTCCTATGTTGAGGTTTTGCATGTTCATGATAATTATGCCGCCCTAGATCAGCATTTGTTATGTGGATTGGGAACAATTGATTGGAAACGTTTTGCGAATACATTAAAAAAGATAAAATTTGATGGTGTTGTGTCGTTAGAAACATGCGCAATGTGTGAAAAATTACCAAAAGTTTCCTGCGTAGACTATGCTCATCTCGCTTACCATACCATCACAAATTTAGTAAAATAATGTATAATACACATACACAGGAGGTGTGAATATGCGCAAGGATAGTATTATGCAAGTAATCAATGCTTATTGTCAAACACACACACTCACCGATTTAAAACAAGGCGTACAGGGGATCAGTGTCTATGAAATTGCTGAGAAATTGCATCTGTTACGCAATAATGTGAATGTAGATGTGAATAAGCTATTTCAAGAAGGCAAGGTTATCAAGATTTGCGGTAATAAGATGTATCGGTTTTATTCACAGGAACATTTTATGCGAGTAACGCATAAAACGCTGCCAGCACAAACAACCTGTTCCAATTTGAATGAATTATTAGGTGATCTTCATGAGGTAAGAGATTATGAAGATCCCTTTACTGCGTTAATCGGATATAATGCCAGCCTAAAGAATGCGATTCTTTCGGCAAAAGCAGGAATATTGTATCCGGGAGGAGCTTTGCATACGATGCTGTTGGGTGAAAGTGGCGTCGGAAAAAGTTTGTTTGCCGAGAAAATCTTCACCTTTGGAAAAAAAGAGGGCATTTTTACTGCTGATAGTCAGTTTGTCGTATTTAACTGTGCCGACTATGCCAACAATGCAGAATTGTTACTTTCACAGCTATTTGGCAGTGTCAAAGGGGCATATACCGGAGCCGATGCAACAAAGGAAGGCTTATTAAAACGAGCGGATGGCGGTATGCTGTTTTTAGATGAAGTGCATCGTCTACCACCCGAAGGACAAGAGATGCTGTTTTATTTCATCGATAAGAAAAAGTATCGTATGCTGGGAGAAGCTAACAGTGAGCATGAGGCAAAAGTAACCTTAGTTTTAGCAACTACTGAAGATCCGGATAATCATTTATTAACCACCTTTTTACGAAGAATTCCGATGGTTATAAAAATACCAAGTTTGAAAGAGAAATCTTTTAATGAACGTAAACAAATGATCTTGTATTTGTTTTCATTAGAGGCATCTGCTATCGGTTGTCCGATCGTGATAGATAAGGATACAATGGCAACTTTACTGCTTTATCAGCCCAAGGGCAATATCGGGCAATTAAAGAATGATATAAAACTGGCAATTGCCCGCAGTTATCTTGAAATGCGTGATCAACAAAATAAGGAAATAACCAATGAAATACGTATTCATAACTATGCTTTATCTTATCAGGTTAAAGATGGTATGAGTGATTTGGATATCGAACAGCGAAGAGAGATTGAAAAGGTGTTGGTACAGGATACGTATATCGTAGAGCCATATGATGTAATTATGGTTGAAGAAGATGACACGGCCTTATTTGCGCCACCACAATTAGATGTAACGAAATCAGATATTCAGACTTCCTTTGAGGAGTATGTAGAAAAGATAGCCCGTTCATTGGAACATGATCAATTGCCATCCTTTATCATAGATACCGAAATCCGTGAAATTATGGCTTTTATTCATGAATGGGTATTACATAATATGAATGTGCTTATTGGCCGCAGCCAAAGCGCGGCACTTGCCTTTTATTTAAAAAATATCCGTGAGAATCGTCTAGATGCTTTTTCTCATGAAGAGGATCTGAAGGATTATGATGTGGCGACCATGGAAGATGCCCGCAGTCTCATTCGTGCGATTGAACAACATTTTCATTTGCGCATTCCTGCACAGGAACTGCATACCTTAGCATGTATCTTAAATACCTTTACAACGAATACCTTACAAAGCTGTGGTATTAGTATGTTTGTTGTTGCTCATGGGACAAGTCTGGCAAGTAATATTGCCGATGTGGTCAATGAATTATTATCAATCCATTATCTGATTCCGATGGATATGCCTTTGACCAAAAATGTAAATCAAATTATGGATGAGTTGATTCTTAAGATCAAACAGGAACCAAAAGGGAATGAAATTTTATTATTTGTCGATATGGGTTCCCTTACTTCCCTAGAAGAAACGCTGCGTCAGAAAACATCTTATCATGTAGTTGTCATCCCAACAATCAACACTCTGTTATTGCTTGATGCAGCAAGAAAAGCCGTCTTTATGCAATATACCTTGAGTAATATTTTACAGGATGTCATGCGGATGAATCAAAAACTGGATGCAACCTTGGAACATCACATTCATAACCATATTGCGCAAAGTAGTGAAAAGATCATTTATACGATATGTTATTCCGGTGATGGTACGGCACATTATTTAGAGAAATATTTAAAAGATTTGTTAGAGCAGGAAGGTATCTTTTCAATTGATATTCTTGCGCTGAGTAATGATTCTTTGATAAAGATTCGCAGTATGATAGAAGAAACTTCCAAAAATAAAGAAGTGTTGTGTATGATCGGCAATGTAGATCCAGGACTTCATGAATATCCCTTTATTTCAATGGAAGATATCTTAATGAGTGATGGGGTGCAGCGTTTATTTGAAATCATCGGTGATATTGATGTCCTTCATAAAAGTGATGTAGTTAAAAGTTTTGAGCGTGATGTCTTTGTCGATGTAGCATTTGAATCGATTGATAAATATCTGATGTACTTGAATTCTAAAAAACTTTATCCATTGTTGATGAAGTTTATCGAAGGGGTTGAAAAAGAATTACAGAAGACGTTGAATAATCGAACATTAACACGCTTGATCGTTCATATGTCTTGCATGATCGAACGTTTGTTATTTGATGAATATCACTTTGAGCAAAACGAAGAAACAATGGTACAAGTAAAGGAACATTCAAAGCTGTATACAATCGTAACTGAGCAATTGGAGGCAATCCGTTCGAGTTTTCACACTACCATCAATCAGGAAGAGTGTTACTATCTTATGCAGATCATTTTAGATGATACAGATGAGAATGCGCATGTATCCATTTGATGTCATCACTGTATTCATGTGTATCATAGAGAGGAAAAGGCTGATAAATAAGCCTTTTTTCAATTTTGGCATGAGATTTGCTAATAAAAAAGTGAAAGGACGTGGAAGAACATGGAGAATAAAGTGGGTATTCTGCTGGCAAGTCATGGGCAGTATTGTCTGGGCACTAAAGACAGCCTGGAGATGATCATTGGTCCCTGTGACCATCTGCTATGTGTGTCCATAACACCGCAGATGAACAATGAAGAAGCACGTCAGCAGATGAAGCGTGCGTATGAAAGTTTGCATCAACAATGTGATGAGGTATTGATATTCACAGATTTATTATGTGGAACGCCAAACAATGTAGCTGTTCGCTTAATGATGGATGAAGAAGATATCACGGTTTTGACCGGCTATAACTTAGCGATTCTGGTGGAACTTGTGAACCGCCGCAATACAACAGCGATGAAGGTGTGTGAGCTGATTGAGGACAGTAAAGAAATCTTGGCTTCATCCTTACGCATCATGAATAAGAGAGGAGAAATGTAAATGGCTATCGAGTTAGTGAGAATTGATGATCGATTGATTCATGGTCAAATAGCGACGACTTGGATCAACAACTATTCGATTGAACAGGTATTGATCATTAATGATGAGATTTTATTAGATAAGATGCAACAATCCGTAATATCGATGACGGCACCTGCGAATGTGAAGGTAAAAGTCTTTGGTGTAGATGCCTTTATTGAGGTGTATAAGAAGAATCCGATTCATCGTCGTACGATGCTGATCTTAACGAATTCGATTGATGCATACCGTTTGGCGAGAGGAGGTGTCAATTTTCCGGTATTGAATGTAGGTGGTATGCGTTTTGAAAATGATCGAATTAAAATCGCCAAGGCTGTTTCCGTTACGACAAAGGAAAGGGAAGCGTTTGAGAAACTTGTGGAAATGGGAATCGATGTACAAATACAAATGGTACCAAGAGATGAATTATTAAACATGAAAGATGTCTTAACAAAAACCAAATAAGAAAAGGAGAAAAAGATTATGTTAGTGAAAGCATTGCTTGTGGCCCTATGGGCTGGTCTTTGTTCACTCGATGATGGAGGTATGCAGCTGCAGATTCGTAAACCGCTGTTAGCCGGAACCATCACCGGTTTAATTCTGGGGGATCTTACACAGGGGTTGATTATCGGCGGTACTTTGGAATTGATGTGGCTGGGTGTAAATTCTGTCGGTGCTTATACACCTCCTGATATCACCGGTGGAGCTATTGTCGGTGTTACTGTGGGTATTACCAGTGACGGCGGTGTGGCAGCCGGTGTTGCCTTTGCCGTTCCGGCAGCAACCTTGATTCTGCAGCTGATTGTCTTGTTACAAACTTATTTATCCGTTCATATTCACCGCGCGGAAATTGATGCTGCGACGGGTGACTTCAACAAAGCGAATCGCTGGCATTTGTATAGTGGTGTTCTGTTATTCTTAGCACGTGCGATTCCATGTTTTATCGCTGTTTATATTGGCAATACCGTATTATCTGATTTCATCGAATGGTTGCCTGAATTTATCATTAATGGCTTAAATGTTGCCAGCGGTATCATTCCTGCTGTAGGTATTAGTATGTTGCTGACAATGATGTTGAAAAAAGATATGTGGATGTATCTGGTGGCTGGTTTTGTCTCTGCCGCATACTTAGGTCTTCCGGTATTAGGAGTTTCTTTAATTGGCATCGTATTTGCCGGTATTCACGATTACAATTATGTACAACGTAAAAAATTAGAACGTGATACAGCGATGGAGCTGGAAGGAGGCATTGATTTATAATGAGTGAAAAATTTGAAATGACCAATAAGGTCTATCGTGAAATGTTTATCAATCATCTGACCTTCCAATGGGGATGGAATTATGAACGCCAACAAGCGGATGGCTGTTTGTTTACCTTAACACCAGTTTTAAAACGGTTATATAAGGATGCACCACTTGAGGAACGAGAACGAGCAATCAAACGGCATTTGGAATTCTTTAATACACATGCAACCCTAGCTCCATTATTGTTTGGCCTTATCGCCGCTTTGGAGGTAAATACACCAGAAGCGGAAAAAGACAGCATCACTTCCATTAAAACAGGTTTGATGGGACCGATTGCCGGTTTAGGTGATGGCTTATTCTGGTTTACCTTGTGGCCAATTTGCGCAAGTATCGGCGCAACTATGGCGGTTACCGGAAATATCTTTGGCGCAATCTTCACCTTTGTCGTTTTCAATGTTATCAATCAGGGAGTGAAATGGTTTGGTTTCCGTATCGGTTATACCAAAGGCATGGATATCATTAACTCCGGTTCGGGTGATGAAGTCATTAAACGCATCTCCGGTGCTGCTACCGTTTTAGGTCTTTGTGTAGCCGGTTGCTTGGTTTCCACAACCGTTAAATTAAGTGTCCCTTTAGAATTTGCCAGTGGTGATGGCAAGATTGTCGTTCAGGAACTCATTGATAAGATCATGCCTTGTTTCTTACCGGTATTAGTTACGCTATTCTGTTATTGGCGTTTGAAGAAAACCAATGGCAAGGAAGCGGTAAGATTGATTTTCGGTATCATGATCGCAGCAATTGCATTAACTTATTTTGGCATTTTAGGATAATAGATGAAAGAAGGGAACGTATCAAAAGACGTATCCCTTTTTCCATCCTTTTATATAACCGTTTTGGTAAATAGCAGTATCTTTCTTTGTGAAAATAATCATTTGTGAAAAAATCCTTTTTTTATGCAAACAAGCGGTGTATAATAAAAAATGGTAAAGCAAGAAAATAAGAAAGAGAGGATATTTTCATGATTGACACATTGATTGAAAAAATTAAGGGTAAAGGAACACGTATCGTCTTTACAGAAGGTTCAGATGCACGTATTCTGGAAGCTGCTGTTCGTTTACATAAGGAAAACATCCTGGTGCCTGTACTGTTAGGAAACCGTGCTGAAATTACAGGTGCTGCCGCATCTTTGGGATATGATCTGGAAGGCATTGAAATGCTGGATCCTAGAGAATATAAGAATATGGATATGATGGTTACCAAAGTTGTTGAATTACGTAAAGGTAAATTAGATGAAGCACAGGCACGTGAAGCTTGTTTGAAAACAAACTTTTTCGGTACTATGTATGTAAAATTAGGCTGTGCAGATGGTTTGTTAGGTGGTGCTACCTATTCAACAGCGGATACAGTGCGTCCTGCACTACAACTAGTAAAAACAAGACCGGGAAACTCTATCGTATCAAGTTGTTTCATTTTATTAAAAGATAAAGAACAGTTGGTTATGGGTGACTGCTCTATCAATATTGATCCAAGTGCAGATGACCTGGTGGAAATCACTTTACAGACAGCACATACGGTTCGCCAGTTTGGTATTGAACCAAGTGTTGGCTTGTTATCATATTCTACCTTAGGTTCAGCAAAGGGCAGCAGTGTGGATAAAGTAAAAGAGGCTGCAACACGTTTAAAACGTATGCCATTAGACTTCGGGGTAGAAGGTGAGATTCAGTTTGACTGTGCCGTAGCACCAGAAGTAGCAAAATTAAAAGCACCTGATTCTAAGGTGGCTGGTAAGATCAATACGTTTATCTTCCCCAATATTGATGCCGGTAACATCGGCTACAAGATCGCGGCGCGTTTAGGCGGATGGGAAGCTATCGGACCAATCCTGCAGGGATTAAATGCACCTATCAATGACTTATCTCGTGGCTGTAATGCCGAAGAAGTATTCAAAATGGCGATTGTGACAGCTGCACAGAAATACATGGATATTTAATTAACGATTGCTTAGCATATTTGGAACCTTTTTGATGAGGTTCCTTTTTTTGCGTAATTATCTAAAAATGATATTCCAATAATTAGCAATTCATGTTTTCATGCGATAGACAAAATATACGAAATGTAAGTATAAAGCTAAATTATTGTAGCGTTCAGTTTTGATTTATGCTATTATTGGAACGTTGAGTTTAAGGAGGTTACAATGGAAAGTTCAAAGAAAATTCTCTGGTATAACCTTGCCTTCATGGCATTCTCTACTGTTTGGGGATTCGGAAACGTATTAAATGGTTTCGTTTATTTCAACGGTATTCAGGTTATATTCAGCTGGGTTCTGATGTTCGCTTTATACTTCGTGCCTTATGCATTGATGGTTGGTGAACTTGGTTCCGCATTTAAAAACTCAGGTGGCGGTGTTTCTTCATGGATTCACGAAACAATCGGTCCTAAATTTGCTTATTATGCAGGTTGGACTTATTGGGCATGCCACATCACTTACATCGCAAGTAAGGGCAGCGGCGGCTTGAAAGCGTTAAGCTGGATGGTCTTCCAAGATGGTTCTACATACGATACCTTCCCTACGATCGGTGTGCAGTTAGCAACATTAGGTGTATTCTTATTCTTCTGCTGGGTTGCCAGCCGTGGTTTAAATCCATTGAAGAAATTAGCAACATTGGCAGGAACAAGTATGTTCGTTATGTCAATTCTTTACATCGTCATGATGTTTGCGGCACCTATCATCAATTCAAACGGTGGTTACTTAAGCATGGATTTCAGTTGGGATAACATCATTCCACAGTTCAATGTAAATTACTTTACATCACTATCCATTCTGGTATTTGCTGTTGGTGGATGTGAAAAGATTTCACCATACGTAAACAAGGTAAAAGATCCTGCAAAGGGCTTCCCAAAAGGTATGATTGCATTGGCAATCATGGTTATGGTATGTGCAATTCTGGGAACAATTGCAATGGGCATGATGTTTGATCCTGCTTTGATCAATGGTTCTACAGAAAGCTTTAACTCTTATGTATCCAATGGTTCTTACTGGGCATTCCAGAAGCTGGGTGAATACTATCATGTAGGTAATCTTTTGATGATCATCTATGCGGCATGTAATGCAATCGGTCAGTTCTCTACGTTGGTTGTCAGCATTGATGCACCATTGCGTATGCTGTTGGATAACGAAGATGCACGTCAGTTCATTCCAACTAAACTGTTGAAACAGAACAAATTTGGTGCTTACATCAATGGTATTTGGATGGTTGTTGCACTATCAGGTGCGATCATCCTGATTCAGATCATTGGTGGTTCAGGGGCAGCCGGTGTATTGGCACAGTTAAACAAGCTGAACTCTGTAACGATGCCTTTGCGTTATCTGTGGGTATTTGCGGCTTATATCGCATTGCGTAAAGCTAGAGATAAATTCCATCCGGAATATCGTTTCACGAAGAATCAGCCGGTTGCACTGGTAATGGGCTTCTGGTGCTTCTTTGTCACAGCAGCTTGCTGTATCATGGGTATGTATTCAGATGATTTATTCACTATGTTCTTAAACGTAGTGACACCAATCGTTCTGACTGCATTAGGTATGATTCTGCCTTTGATTAAGAAAAACGAAAAAGCTAGCACAAAATAAAAACAAAGTAGGTGAGATTCTTAAGGAGTCTTGCCTTTTTGTTTGGCTTGTACATGGAAAAATGCTATAATACAAACGAGTAATTTAGGAGGCTTATATATGTATAAAGAAACTGCAAAACAAGTGTTAGATTTCATTCAAAAAAGTCCAAGCTGTTTCCATGCTGTTGCGGAAATGGCTGCAATGTTAAAAAATGCTGGTTATGAAGAATTAAGAGAGTGTGAAAGCTGGGAATTAAAGCGCGGTGGTAAATATTTTACGACACGCAATGGTTCCAGTTTGATTGCTTTTGCGATAGGAAATGATTTAGATGATTATCATTTCCAGGTAACTTCCTCACATTCCGATTCACCTACTTTCAAAGTGAAAGAAGTTGCGGAATTAAAAGGAAAAGGCGGATATGTACAACTGAATACAGAAGGCTATGGCGGTATGTTATGTGCAACATGGATGGATCGTCCATTATCCATTGCCGGACGTGTCTTAGTAAAAGAAGGCAATACCTTTGTCAGTAAGCTGCTTAGCTTCGATAAGGATCTTGTATTAATTCCTAATGTGGCAATCCATATGAACCGCGATGTAAACAATGGTATGAAATACAATAATCAAGTAGATCTATTGCCATTATTTTCCGCAGGAGAATGTGCAGAAAATGATTATTATGAATTAATTGCCGATGCTTTAGGCACTACCAGAGAAAACATCTTCGGTTGTGATCTGTATTTGTATAATCGTATGGCACCATCTATCTGGGGCGCAAAAGAAGAATTCATTTCATCCCCTAAACTGGATGACTTACAGTGTGCCATTACATCTTTAAAAGCATTATTAGAAAGTAAAGGGAATACTCATGCGGTAAATGTATTTGCTTGTTTCGACAACGAAGAAGTCGGCTCAGGGACAAAACAAGGTGCATGTTCAACCTTCTTATACGATGTGTTACAGCGTATAAATGACAACATGGGATTCACAAAGGAAGATTACTATCGAGCAGTCGCAAAAAGCTTCATGGTTTCTTGTGATAATGCGCATGCGGTACATCCAAATCATCCGGAAAAAACAGATGCTACCAATTGTACATATATGAATAAAGGGATCGTTGTAAAATTCAGCGCAAATCAGAAATATACGACAGATGCTATCAGTTCTGCGGTCTTTGGCGGTATTTGTGAAAAAGCCGAAGTACCAGTACAATACTTTGCTAATCGCAGTGATGCAGCCGGTGGAAGTACGTTAGGTAACTTATCCAGTCAGAAAGTATCTATGCATACCGTAGATATCGGTTTACCTCAGTTGGCAATGCATTCATCTTATGAAACAGCCGGTATTAAAGATTCTTACTATATGGTAAAAGCATTAACTACATTCTATAATACCAATTTACATATTACCGATAGTGAAAGCATTGAGGTACAAGAGAACTAATGGCGGATGGAAAGGCAAGAAAACAACTGCATATTGATAATTTATATCTAGTAAAGAAATTAGATGAAGATTATCAGAAAGCCTTTTATCGGTTGTATGATTATCTGTTAGAGGATACGAAAAAGAGTGACTTGGATAAAAGTATCATTGCCAATATTGCTTTAGAACAATGTATGGAAGGCATGAAGGCACAGAAAAAGCCACAACTTGTGATTCCTCGCGATTTGAAAGACTATGTGGCGAAGTATTCCAAAGGTCCTGTGTATAAAGAAATGAAAAAGAAATTACGCAATCAGGATTATGAGAAACTGCAGATTGGCAGTATTTGGATGGTATTTGCGATTGCGATGGTCTTATTCTTCTTAAAGAATCTGTTGACAAAAGATTACCTGGCCAATTATGCAATTGACGCAATCGTTGCTTGTATTGCCGGGGCTATCGCTTTTCAAAACTTTAAGATCAAACGCAGAATCATTCGTCGTTATCAATTTGGCAGCTTTTATATGCGTGTCGATGCCGCAACACTCTTAGCGTGTGTCTTCATTAAGCTGGTATCACCGTCAAATTTTGATATCACCTATTTGTTATTAGTCATTTCTTTCTTTATCACAAAGAAAAAAATCAAGCCGCAGTTTGAAGCCGTAATCTAATACATAAGTGATGGAGCAATCTGTCACTTTTTTCTATCGGCATAGGATAGAAAGCACAATAGGAAAATGCTACGATCAAAGCAAGTCAATCATCGTATTTTTATACATGTATGCGAAAAAAAACAGCCGAGTTCGCTTCCAAAGAATACTTTTGCATGTATATATCATGATTGATTTATGCATTATATAGAATGCGAATAAAGGAATCCATCATCAAGCGGTTATGCATCAAACAACTATTACAGCCTCTTTCATCTTAATACTATAGCATTATTTAAAGCTTTATATTTATCATGTTTTACTGACATTTTATGGAAATAACCGTTATAATAAAAATAGGATAACAGGCATTTCGAAGATAAGCGAAAAAATATTATGGGAAAGTAAATTTCTTTATGAACGATGCCTTTTTGATTGCTGAAGATAAACAGACGTTTACGATCTTAGTAGGTATGCTTGTCACAACAGCAAACAAGAAAAAAAGATCAAGTAGCATACTTTGAAACGCATAAGGTGATTTTCTATGTAACCAAATCCACTTGCAGCACTATAGTAAGGATAAGAAAAGGGAGATGAAGAAGATGTTACATGTATTTAATCGCAGTGAAGTATTTATAACGTATACGAAAGAAAACTTGGATAAAGTAACTCATACGTTAGCATTACATGGTATAGAATACACCGTTAAAACGACGAAGGTTCATGATGAGTATACGGAAGAAGTCATAAAAGGCTCTTCTTATGATATGAGCATAGCATATAAGCTTTATGTAAGAAATGATGATTTAGAAGAGGCTCAGCGTTATGTGCGTCAGGCACTATTTCCTAAAGAGCAAGGATAAGGATATTTGCAAATGCATGGAAGAGGATGTAACGAAATAGACAAGATTGACAAGTCGATGAGGTTACACCTCTTTTTTCTATGCTTCATCAGCGCATCGTAAAGCATGTACGATATGGTCCATGTCCTTTCATATTGGCAAAATCCTAGGCATAGACTATAAAGGGGGCTATATCATGTTGAAACAGGATATGAAAATAGGGTTGGCATTATCTGGTGGCGGTATGCGTGCTGCCATCTTTCATTTAGGTGTCTTAAAATGGCTTGCTGAGCAAGGTTTGCTGAAAAGGATTCACCATATTTCAAGTGTATCCGGGGCAAGTATTGCAGTAGGTCTGATTTTTGCGAACAATGATAATCAATGGCCATCCGATGTAACATTTTTATCAAAAGTTCTTCCGGCTATGAAACGTGATATTATCACAAAAGATATTCAATGGACGGCTTTATGCAGGCTTATTGTATCCCCTTATTATTGGAATAAAAAAGCAAATCTGTTAGCGCATGTCATGGAAAAACGATGGAAGATCACGGCCTGTTTACAAGATATCCCGACACTTCCTTTATGGACCATCAATACAACTGCTTATGAAACGGGAAAAGATTTTCGCATATCCGCAAAGCGAATGGGCTCACAGTATAGCTTTGTGCAACGCCCGCGCTTTCCTCTTAGTCATGCGATTTGTGCAAGTGCCGGTTTTCCTGTTTTCATCGGACCATATACATTAAAGACAAAAGCGTATGTATGGAGTGATGTTACAGGCTCTATGATTGTTCGGGTAAGAGATGAAACCCTGCATCTATGGGATGGCGGTGTTTATGATAATATGGGCTTAGACCCGCTTTTTTCCTTTCAAGGGCAAAATAAGCTGTGTCCAGATATTAATTATCTTATTGTCAGTAATGCATCTATGGACAAGCTGGAGCACAAGATGCGAACCATTGGATACTCATTCAGTAATCTAAAACGATTATTAGCAATCAGTATGACACAAAGCCAGCTCCTCCGTAAGCAGGAAGTAATAGATTTTATGGAGCAAAATAAACAAGGACTTTTCTTACAAATAGGCAGTCAAACGAAGGATATGCTGCGTCATTGTGATATATCTTTTGCCCGTAAACAAGAATTGCTTCATGCATCGCTAAAGGAAAGTGATGTATTACGCGTAAGTTCTTATAAGACGACCTTAGAGCGGGTAAAGAAAGATGATTTTGAACGTATTTTGCGCCATGGTTATGAAGTAGCCAAGTTGAATTCTCTTTGTTCTGGTCATATATCATGAACTGTGCGATTTCATCGGCACAACTATCCCGATACCTGCATATAGTGGATTGAACGTGATAAGCGTACAAGGGAAAGGGGAATGTTATGTACCAGAACAGATATGGAAACGACTACGGCTATGAGCATCATCCAAATGATGAAAACCGTTTCGATTATGGTAACTGTGATGATAGAGGAAATGAGGCGGATTTTGGCTATAACGGTAATTATGATTATCCGGATGGCAATTGTGCTTATGATGATTTTCATCCAATGGAAGATTATCGAAACCAAGAGGGATGGTGCCCTCAGCCAGGTATGGGGCCAACAGGTCCCATGGGTCCAAGAGGACCAAGAGGTCCACAGGGTCCCAGAGGATTACAAGGGCAACAAGGCAGAGAAGGCTTACAAGGCATTCGAGGTCCGCAAGGTGTAACCGGTCCACAAGGAGTGCCAGGTATTCAGGGGCCTACTGGACCTACCGGACCACAAGGTATACAAGGAGTTATGGGAAACACCGGACCTGCCGGAGAAAGTGCACCTATCATCCATTATGCATCCGCATCGCTAACATCATTTACACCAAAATCACTATGTCCTCAAGATGCTTTGGTGTTTGATTGCGGCAATGTCAGTGATGGCTTTACGATTTCAAATGATTATACAAGTCTGACTGCACAACAGGAAGGCACGTATATCGCGGAATATGGTGTTTTAATCAGTTCTTCGGTATGTGATGGCGATGCATTTGCTTTAGAAATTAATAATGAAGAATTGTTAGAAGAATCCCGCATGCCATTAGTATGCGAAAACCAATTTGTAAGAGGCTGTGTCATGTTAGAATTGCATCCGAACAATAGCATTCGTTTGGTATCAGACTGCCACAATACGATAGAATCTTGTAGCAATCATCATACCGTAAATGCATATTTGATTATTTATCAGATACGTTAGTTCTTATTATGTCTATAACTAATGCACAGTGAAAGGATGGGAAACTATCCTTTTCTTTGAGAGAGAGGGGATGAATATCGTTGATAAGCATCAGTGTATGTATGATCGTAAAAAATGAAGAAGATGTATTGGCAAGATGTTTAGACTGTGTAAAGAAATTTGCGGATGAAATCATCATCGTCGATACGGGAAGTGCGGATAAGACAAAGCAAGTCGCAAAGAAGTATACGGATAAGTTATATGATTTTTCATGGTGTGATGATTTCAGCAAGGCTCGTAACTTTTCTTTTTCCAAGGCGAGTATGGAGTATTGTATGTGGCTGGATGCGGATGATGTGGTAGAAGATGAGGATATTGAGAAGATACAGAAACTAAAAAAAGAACTAGATAAAAAAGTTTCCATCGTTATGATGAAATATCATACGGCGTTTGATGAAGATGGAAATCCTTCTTTTTCGTATTATCGGGAACGTATGGTAAAACGGGAAGAATTGCATTTATGGGAAGGGGAAATTCATGAAGTGATTCCCTTAACAGGCAGACTGCTTTATACCGATATCGGAATCTGTCATCGCAAGGTGCATGTGAGTGATGCCAATCGCAATCTGCGCATCTTTGAAGCTATGTTGGATAAAGGAAAAAAGTTAAATCCGCGGGAACAGTTTTATTATGCCAGAGAGCTATACTATCATAAGCGCTATAAAGATGCCGTTAAAGCATTCAAAAAGTTTTTAAAAGAAGATAGCGGCTGGATAGAAAATAAAATTGATGCCTGTGAGATGCTGGGATATTGTTACTATGCCTTGCATAAAGAAGAAAAGGCATTAGAAAGTTTTTTATGCTCTTTACAATATGAAGTACCACATGCCGAGTTATGTTGCGATATCGCAAAGCATTTTATGGATAGAGCGAAGTATAAAGAGGCTATCTTTTGGTATGAATGTGCTATGAAAGTACCGATGAATGAAACCAGTGGTGCTTTTATTCGTGAAGATTGTTATGGGTATATACCAGCCATTCAATTGTGTGTCTGCTGGTGGCGTTTAGGGGATAAGGATCGAGCGGTTCAATATAACGAATTGGCCGGAGTGTATAAGCCTAAGAGTCGAGAAGTAGAACAGAATCGGCGATTTTTTGAAATGAAATAAAAATAATCAAGGGAAAGGGTCATTCATAAAAGGTGAATGACTTTTTTGTATGAGAAAACCCCCAGATAGTCTGGGGGTTCCGTAGAGCTTTAGCGATGAGCCTTTAAAAATAAAACTCCTTTTGATAGAATAAGAATGCGGTCTGGCAACTGCATAAAAATCAAAAGGAGGACAAATAATGAATAATAATCCATTAAATGACGTACATACTTTATCACACACCACATGGAATTGCAAATACCACATAGTCTTGGCAACACTCATCTGAATCACACAAAGACAATTTGGATGTGATAGTACCTGTTTCTCTCGTACCAGATATGTAACCGGTTGCCCGGAAGAACTCGTCATAGTCCTCTTTGGTGCAACCTTTAATAAAGATATGACAGCAACGCTCGTCGTTTTCATCGACTATATAAATACGCTCCACAAAGGATTGTATCAGCGTTACCAGTACATCCGGCTGTGCGTCCTTTGCGTATTTCTCAAAGGACAGCAGCCGTTCTTTGATTTCTTCAATATCTCTCACAGCATACATCTGACTTTGCCTGCTGTCTTCTAATTTTTGTAACAGTTTTTCCGTTTCAGAAAGCTCGTCCGTCAGCCCTTTTACATCATCTTGAATAAACCGTTTTAGATTATCGTCTGCTTCCCGCAGATTTTTCACCTGATTTGAAATAGCAGTTTCAAGCTGTGCTTTCTTTTTTCTTAGCTCGGTCAATTCCTGCTCGTTCTGAGAACTCTTAAAAATATCTGAAGCCTTCTGATTGAGTAATTTGACAAAGTATTCGCTGTCCTCATCGGATAGATTGGATAACTGTTTGACTACAAATTCATCAAGCAATACACCGTCAACAGCACGGAAAGTACATTCGCTCAAACGATAGCCGGGACAGACATATTTGAATCTCGGCTTGCCGTTTGTCCATCGATTTGATTCGGAGACAACTCGCAGGCGTTTTCCACAATGCGGACAGTATACTAGTCCTGCCAGCAGAGCATTAGTCTTTCGGTGCGGGCGGTTGTATTTTTCTGCGATGGAATCAAGCATATTTTGTGTATCAATCCATTGCTGACTCGGAATAAAGCCTTCGTGCCTGCCAACCGAGATAATCCATTCAGAAACAGGCTTTGCAGACATTAATTGCACAAATTTTGGAGAAATGAAGGTGCTGTCAGCGTCCTCAAACTTCTCTTGGTCGGTTTTGTTATAGGCGGATAAGCCGTGCTGACCGTCAAACTCTGACAGCTCAGCGCATACTCCGCCGCCGTTTTCGTAGAAATAGTTGTAAGCAATTTCATCAGCAACGCAGTAGACAGGATTTTTTAATAATAATCTTGTAGTGGAAGTGTTGAATTTGCTGCCGATCTTTGTGCGATAGCCAAGCTCATTCATCCAGTCTGCTGTTTTCTTAATAGAACGGGTTTCCGAAAATACAGCATAGAGTTTTTGTATCATTGCTTTTTCTTCGGGAATGCTCTCCAAATAACTGTAAGCTGATTTGTTTTTGCCGCTGCCAGTCTTTACACGCTTTACTGTGAAACCTGTGGGGGTATTTCCGCCAAGCCAGCGTCCGTCTTTAGCCAGCTCCATCATATTATCTGTGATACGCTCGGTCAGAGTATCACGCTCAAATTCCGCAACCACAGCAAAGATTTGAATGAATATTTTGGATACGCCGGAAGCGGTGTTGATATTGTTGGAGCAGATCAGCAAATCCACCTTGTGCTTTTCAAGAAAATCAAGCAAGCGTAAAAGGTCGCTGGTTTTTCTGCCGATACGGTCTAGCTTGTAGCAGACAATGGCACGGATTTTACCCATTTCAATATCGTGGAGCATACGCTGGAAATCAGGACGGTCGGAATAGTAACCGGAGAGTCCTTTATCCTCATATTCCATAAAATTATAATCGTCGTAAAGCTGAAGTTCTCTTTTGGCATATTCAGCGCATTGCTTAAACTGTACGCCGATACTGTCGCCTTTATTTGTAATGCGGGACTTTCGGGCGTAGATTGCTACGCTACGATTGTCCTCGTTATTTTGTTTTTGTTTTTTCATCATAGCTGCCCTCCTTACCGTCTGATTATACCGCTATCCCTGTAACCGTTTCTATTGTGCGGCCTCGTTTTTGAAGGTCGTATAGAAGTAAGCGTAAGGTTTCAACATCAAAGGCACGGATTTCCTGCTCAAGGTATTCCATTCTCTTGTTCTGGAAAGTGCGCAATGAATTTTCATAATCGTTTCCTCTGTGAATTACAGCGTTCATCTTAAAATCCATAGGCGAACCTCCTATCTTGAATCTCTGTCACGCAAGCGCTTTCGATGGTACGCTTCGCAGAGTTTTACAATGGTTTCTTCCATTTGAGTGGTAGTATAATCTTTTGGAAAATATTTTTGAATACGCTCAACAGGGATTTTTACACGCTCTTTCTGATTGGCTTTTTCTTCGCTCATAATGGCGGATAACTGTTCTTTCGTGAACAATCCCTGTATACTGAGAACCTTTAAACGCTGTGCCTGAGATAAATTAGGCGTACAATCGCTGTACTCCATTTCTGATAGCAGCATTGTCTGTTCTTCAGGTTGCAAATAGGAAAGTTCAACGGCGGGCGTAAAAGCAATTCTCCCTTCGTCAACCATATCTAAAATGGGCGGGATAAGATTAGTAAGACGAATATAGCGACGAACTTGATTTTTACTTTCATCTGCTTGTTGCCCTATGATTTCAGCGGTTTCCAACTTCCGCCCAACTTGGTCGGAAGTTAAATCTGTCCTTTTGCCTTGCCGTGATAGTGCTTCCATTTTCAGCTTGTAAGCGAAGGCTTTCTCCGATGGTAAAATATGTTCTCGGTGCAGATTGCTGTCTACCACTGCGATGGCAGCGGCGTCACGATCAAGGGGAACAATTAAGGCAGGGACTTCTTTTATCCCTGCCTTTACTGCTGCACGGAACCGTCTGTGTCCCGATACAATTTCATATTCATCTGCGGTGTTTTCTTTTGGTCGGACAATTAACGGAGACAAAATACCTTGCTCCTGAATACTCTCGATCAAAGCGTTCATTTCTTCGTTGTCCTGAACCTTAAAGGGATGTCCCTCAAAGGGGAAAAGTTTTTCTATTGCAATATTTTTCGGTGTGTTTTTCATCGTTCATAATTCCTTTCTCTGTTTTTGGCTTTTAATTGTATTTCCATAGCACGCTCGGTTTCAAGCAATTTCAAGATATGCGGATACCGCTCGGTGATGGATTGTGCGGTTTTGAGATCTTCACGCAAAGGTTTTAACTTTGCAGAGATTTTTCTTGCCGCCGCTTTGTTCTGTTCTTTTTCTTCTTCCGATTTCGGGCGGCGGATACGGTTATAAATTTTCTGCCTCTCCGACTTCAAGGTAGAAATATCTGTGGATTTTTTCTCGATAAATGAAACAAGCTCCTGTGCGGAATCGATTTGATTCTCACAAAGAAGTTTGTATTCCTTTAAGGTTTGATCTAATTTTCTGACTTCCTGCCGTAGTGCCGGGGATAGAGGTTTTGGGGATGACGGCTCTATATTGTTGCCTGTAATCAGTTTCCAAAGCTCAATAATCAATGCAAACGCAAGCTGTATCCCGTCCATACGCTGTGCTTTTTTAAATTCGTATTCAAGCTGTAACAGCGGTGCATACCGTTTTGGAATACGAATTGCGTAAAGAGTAATATTTTTCTGATTATCAATCAGCCTCTGCCGTATTTTCTCCTGCGTATATTGCTCACCCAAAGAATCAAGACGGACAGAGCGTTTCCAACCGGGAGCAATAATGGAGGGATGACGGTAATCGTTGTTTCGGGCGTAAGAGTAGCCGAGATTTTTCAGGTATAAATCAAAGCCCTTCCAGTTGGTTGTATTTGAAATTGCTTCATCAATATCTTGTTTCAGAATATCTCGGTGAGTTAAACCGTTGCTTTTGTGAATCCAATAATCTTTCTTTCGATTGCCTGTGAATTTACTCGGCGGCAATACGCTTTTTCCTCGCTCCAAGCAAACTGCGTCGGAAATCTCTCTCAGCTTGTAATGGTCGGAAATATGGTTTTCAAACTTCCGCCCGGTACGAAAAGATACCGAATTTACCACAATATGATTGTGAAGATTATCTGTGTTCAGGTGGGTGGTAACGACTATCTCATAATCCTTGCCCCACATACGCCTTGCAGTTTCCAGTCCGATTTGATGCGCTTCTTCGGGGGAGATTTCCCCACTACAAAAGCTTTGGTATCCGTGATAGGCAACATTCCCGCCGAGTTTGCCGTAACGACGCTTAGTAGCCATCATATATTCGTATGCTCTTTGTTTCGGACAGTTGATACCCGAAACATACATCGTTTGATCCGTCTTTTTATCATTCTCAACATAACGGAGTGCCGCATATAAATCTTCATCCAAGAATTTCTTGTCAGTGGTTTTGTCAGGGTTACGGGCATAGTCGATTACTTCTTTCAGCCTGTTTTTGACAGGCCAGAATCCGGTGGTCGCCATTTACGCATATCCTCCTTCCGTGGTAATAAAAGTTCCGAATGAATTTCATCAATCAGTGAAAGCAGTTTGTTTTCTGTTTCGGGCGTAAATCCCACTGTGTTGTCAAGCTGACACAATTTGTTATAGAAATCAAAAAAGACATCAGGAAGAACCGTTATCGGTTCATATCCCAATGCCCTTTGCACCAGATATTCACTAATAGATAAATTGCATTTTTCGGCAAATCGTTTGATTTTGTCTTTATCTTTTTGATTTACCCGAATGTCAATTCGGGCAAATTTTTCTTTCGGGTTTCTGTTCATAGATTTATCAGTCCTTTCAAAATAGGGTGTTAGGGACGTCAGTCCCTAAAGAGAAAATCGGCTAAACAGCCGATTTTGAGTTGGAACTTGCCGTACAAGTTCCCTGCTTGTTACAGCATAAGACACGATTGCTCTCCCTTGTTTCTCTCAACCTTTCTCAAATAAGAAATTCCGTTTTTTGCTCTCTCAAAAGTCAGCGTTAGCATTGCTCCTTCTTCAATCTCAGGGATACCGAGATACCCGGTGTTCTGCCAAGCGGAAGCCATAACTTTACTGCCGTCTTCAAAAGTGAAGTATGCAAGAATATTTCGTTTCTTGCCCCAACGCTTGCAATCAAGGCGTGCTTTAAATACGCCATCTCTCTCATTGGTCAGGTATTCATCAACACAAATACCTTTTTCTTCAAGTTGTCTTAATGATAAATAAGCTCTCATAATATAAATCCTCCTTAATTTTGATTTGATGCCAAAATGATGCCACAGTGAATTTCAGAGCGTAAAAAAGCGGCACCACTCTGATGTCGTCATTCACCGAGAAACATATCGAGGCAATACATAAGTTCGTTTTCTTCTTCGGACAGTGCTTCGGTGGGCTGTGCTGATTCCATCTGTATTACAGAAAGATTTTGCAAGCACTCACGAATAGTTTTTCGGATAACCTCTGTTATTTCTGTGTGTGGCTCATAAAATTGATTGATAGCAGTAATAACTGCCTTGTTTTTTGAATCTGCTGTATTTTTTAAATGCTCCCAAGCCTTGCGGTCAGCTTCGTTATCCAGGTTAAACCTAAGGCTCATTCGTTTGATACTCATAACGCACCGCCGTTTTTAATCAATTTCATTTCCAGCATTCGTTCATACCCTTTGGCAGTAGCACAAATATCATCGTTTACAGTAATACGGCTTTCGTCATATTCAGCAAAGTTACGGATCATACAACCGTCTCCTCCGACAATATACAGCTTCATCAGTTTTGAATCGTAGCCGTGTTCACGCAGTCTGCGGAAAAAACTTTCCACATACTCTTTTGCAGTATTGGTTATTGTTTTCAAATAGTCGCCGTCAATATCTGCTGCGCCGAAACGAAGCACACGGGTAATCATTTCTTCGGGCGGCTCTGCGTGATGAATTCTCATTAGATTCTCACGGATATGGAGCATACACTGGTGTGTTCCAAATTTCTCGGTAAAACAGCGGTGGGGGTTCGGTTTTTTATCATTGACGAACATAATATTCATCGTGCCGTTGCCAATATCGCAGAGCATATTTACACCTGAAAAATCGGATAAGTGATTGACAATAGCGGCAAATCCCTGTGGGTAAACATCTGCACCGACAATGCGGATATGATAATCCTTGCCTTTGAAATTAAAGTCAACTGTTTCGTTCTTCAGCAAATATCGTTTGAATTCTTCTCGCTGTTCGCTTACCCAAGTCAGCGGAAGCCCGGCGGCAATCAATACATCAGCAGAATAGATTTTTGCAATATTCAGTTCCCTTGCGACTGCCGCAAGCGTCAGAACATAATAGTCTTCATCCAGCATTTTATCTGCCGAAAACTCCTTATGTTCTGCGCCGATAAGATAATACTTGTTATTCCAAACAAGCAGATTGTCTTTGAAAATTGGTTCTTTATCATATACGGTCACACCTGCCTGAAAACAGCAGTTTTCCGTTTTCATATTTCCTTAGCCGTGGTCAATACCGATGATATATGTTTCTTTATATTTTTTCATTGTGATTGTCCTCCTTGATTTTAATGATTTCTTGTTTGCTTCCCGAAAAAACAGGGCAGACACCACTACTTATCATCAAACAGCTTTGGTGTCCGCATTGCATACATAGGGTGTTCTTAATTTTGATTTGCTGCGATTTTATCAGATTGTACTGCACCCCAAAGACCTCCTTTCTGCTTTTGCGCATAAAAAGAACACCTACCGATTTATACATCAATAGGTGTTGTCAGATAATTTTCTTATTGCTGAATCCCAAATCTTCACCGCTGAATTTTTCGTAAGCTAAGCCAATCTTTCGGATTCTTTTGTGAATAGCACTGTGCGTTTTGAAGCCTGATTCCTCTGCGATTTTTTCAAGTGTAACATCATCCATTCGCATTGTGAGTATTTTCCTGTCTGTTTCAGAAAGAGTGTCTAAAAACTCGTTGACTGCAATCGGTTCTAATACGGTACTCTCAACATTAACACTGTCATCAGGAATATCCCACTCCATTCCGTCTGTATTCTCTGCATACTTTTCTTTTATTTCATCAAGAGATTCAATGGATATTTTTGCACGGGTGTGATACCACTTGCGGTAAAAATCGATTTTTTGTCGGCTCTTTCGATAATCAAAATCTTCAAAGCAACGATATTCTTCCGCCACAGCAATGATCTCATTCATATTGTGTTTTGCCATTATTTTAGGAACGAGCCAAGTGAATGTTTCTGAGATTTCTTCTTCGGATATATATCCGAGATCTTCGTCTACATTGCTGCTTTTTAATATCTCCTGTGACTTAGGGATAATCCCTTCATCTTCCATTCCTTTAATCCAAATAGAAACTGCGTGCGCATATCTCCAAGACGGTTCATATCCTGAATAAATCTCCCTTTTTGTGCCAAGCCCCATAAAAGGCCACACCATAAAAGCGTAAGCGTCGATTATTACAAGCTTAAACAAATCACTTTCTATTATTTCTATGGCACGACGATCTTGAAGTAATTTTCTTGGATTTCTTGGAATACTGTTTATTTCTTTTCCGCACTTATCCAAAATGCTTTTGGGGATGAAATAAAACGCAGAAATATATTCTGCGTTGCGAAACGGCGTGATCTCACCGTTTTTTCTTTTTAATAATATCGGCATATTTTGTGCCTCCTTTCCAGAGAGTATACTCTCTATTTATTAAACGACATAGAAATCTCATTTTGTTCCTGGATTATAAAAATATTATAGCAAATAAATTTGATTTTGATAAGAACCTTGATTTAATTAGCAATATAATATATAATAACAGTATGTAAGCTAACTAACTTACAATGGAGGTGATAAAGGTGGATGATTTGAATTTGAAAACGGAAAATGCTGAATTTGGTCAATATTTGCGTTCCGTCCGACAAGCAAAAAAAATATCAATTCGTCAACTTGCAAAAGCGGTGAGTAAAACACCTACATATATCAGTGATATTGAAAAGAGTAATAATAAACCTCCCGAAAGAGAGTTATTAGATAGAATAATTGCAACATTGCATTTAGAAGAATTTCCAGACATAAGGAACAAGCTGTATGATTTAGCTGCAAAAGAAAGAAAAGATGTTCCAGCAGATATTAAAGAATACCTAATGGAAAATGAATCAATATTAAAAATTATTAGGTCGGCAAAAGAAAGCCCAAACGAAAAGCAAATCTGGGCAAAAGTATCTCAGATTATTTAATGGTGGAGGAATAAAAATGGCTGAATTAAGAAAAGAAGATTTGTGGGTAATGGCGGATAAACTCCGCAATAATATGGATTCTGCAGAGTATAAGCACGTATGTCTTGGTCTTATATTCTTGAAATATATTTCTGATAGTTTTGAAAGAGCTTATCAAGAAATTTTTCAGGATGAATATGCTGATCCGGAAGATAGAGATGAATACCTTGCAAAAAATGTGTTTTGGGTGCCGCAGGAAGCACGTTGGGAAACAATTAAAAACAGTGCTAAAGATCCGACAATTGGTCAGGTTATCGATAATGCCATGTATGTGATTGAAAAGGAAAACTCTTCCCTTCGTGGTGTGCTTCCTAAAGATTTTGCAAGAGCATCTTTAGATAAAATAGCGATAGGTAACTCTTTGATGTTATCTCCAAGTTTTCCCCCGCTTCACACCGTACATGAAACTTTCGCTTCAT